>CAZYRP010000053.1:0-27724 GCA_964649465.1 uncultured Granulosicoccaceae bacterium
GAGGTGGTGCGGGAATTGGTCGAGCCATTGCGCAAAGGTACATTGATGAGGGTGCACGAGTCGCCATCGCTGATATCAACGCGGATCTGGTGCGGCAAACAGCGACAGAGATTGGCGCACACCCGGTAGTAGCGGATGTCACCGACAGGCAGTCGATTGATGCGATGCTTAAAGACATTGAGCGGAACATAGGCGTTGTCAGTGTGTTGGTGAACAATGCTGCGATATTCAACCTGGCGCCACTCAGTGAAATAACTGAAGAGCAGTACCACAGTGTATTCAACGTTAATGTGTACGGCGTGCTGTTTACCATGCAGGCCGTTGCTAATCGAATGGTGGAAACCGGGACTAAAGGCAATATTATTAATATGGCGAGTCAGGCCGGTCGCAGAGGTGAGTCACTTGTCGCCGTTTATTGCGCGTCCAAGGCGGCAGTTATCAGTTTGACTCAATCGGCGGGTCTTGCGCTTATAAAAAGTGGCATCAATGTAAACGGCATTTCGCCTGGTGTTGTCGACACCCCAATGTGGGCTGAGGTTGATGCTCAGTTTGCAAAATATGAAAATCTTGCCATTGGTGAGAAGAAAAAATCTGTTGGGCTGGCTGTGCCTTACGGTCGTATGGGGGAGGTGGAGGATCTTGTTGGTGCGGCAGTTTTTCTTGCCAGTGAGGATTCTGATTATGTGGTTGCACAAACATTGAATGTTGATGGGGGGAACTATATGTCTTAAGGATTCAGGCATGCTTTGCGTCCCGGTACGCCATCCCCGGACGTGTTTATTTGTCCTGTGCCCGGGACTCAATCTTCTGGCGCGCACCAGGTCCCGTGGTTTGTCCGCCAACATAAAATTGGCTTTTGGTGTCTGGTCAACATCTGCGACGTTGCACCGCTTCACGCTACACCGTCTATACTTCCTGCGAAGCTATTGAGGAGCTATTTTTTGGACAACTCAAGTCATAACGAAGAGGTTATCGATTCACAGCAGGCGGAGGCTTCGCAACTATTAAGTGAAATCGAGTGTCGCGTACTGGGTGCATTGATGGAAAAGCAGCTATCGACACCAGACAACTATCCTTTGACAATTAGCGGGTTGCTCAGTGCTGTAAACCAGAAATCGAATCGTGAGCCGGTAACCTCCTACCAGCAAGGCGAGATTGTCAGGACATTGCGGAAACTTGAGGAGCGAAGATTCGTACGTTACGAGATGGGCGCTCGAAGCGAACGCTATGATCAGAGTTTTACGAGTGCGAATGGCTTCAGTAAAAAACAACAGGCATTGTTATCTGTATTAATGTTGCGAGGACCGCAAACAATAAATGAGTTGCAAACTCGTACGCAAAGGTTATACGAGTACTCGGATCGAGATGATATGGTCGTGAGCCTCGAGCGATTGACGCAAGGTGAAAAACCGGCAGCTACACTGATACCGCGGCAATCAGGTCAACGAGATGATCGCTACGGCCATTTGCTGTGCGGTGAGGTGGCGATTGATTCAGCACCTGTCGAGTTGAAAAATAAACCACAGCCGACGCAATCTGAGCTCGATGAATTGAAAAATGAAGTGAAAGTGCTGCGCGAGCAATTAATGGCGCTGTATGAAATGACTGGTCATGAGCCTCGCGGCTAATTGTTGCTTACGGTAAACACGGGTTTACTGTACACGTGGTCAACGCTGTGAGCTGATAAACCCCGGGGATTCAGATGGAGCAGGTAGCAGCGGTAATAAACACACAGCTTTCCTTTAGGCGGGCTCAACATCTTCGCGGTGCAAAGCCTGGCACAGACAATGAACGCCGCCGCCGCCGAGGGTAAACATGGACATGTCCGGGTCATAGACTTCGAAGCCAAGTGCTTTCATTTTTTCATTGAGTACGGTTGCGCCCTTCATCGATAGCACCTTACTGTTGCCGAGTGCGACCAGGTTTACACCGAGATTTTTTGCCTCGATATAAGGTACATCCACGAATTCAAAGCCCCAGTTTTTTAACTGATCGACCACCCAGGGTTCGAGTGCATCAACGCAGGCGACCAGTAATTTGTGGTCCAGTGGCACCACTAAGCCATCCATATGGACAAACTCGCGACTGATAGGTGCAGTCACGGCTTCCCAGCCTTCCTGTCGAACAAAATCTGCGATTTGTTCAGAGCCTTCTTTTTCAGATCGCTCTCCGCAGTAACCAATTAATACCTTGCCGGGTTCAAGTATGACGAAGTCGCCGCCTTCGAAGTGACCTGCAGTTGCGTACTGCCAGATAGGAATATTGTTGCTTTGGTAAAATTTGATGGCAGTCACATAGTCAGCTCGGCGTACTTTTAATTGCATGTGGCAGATTAACGCGCCCCACGGGGTCATAGCTGAGCTATCTCTGGCAAAGAAGTTACGGTGCAGTACTTCATCGGACTCGAGGTAGTGGCAGTTAACGTTATTCTGCTCGTAAATAGAGACCATTTCGGTGTGCTGTGCAATGGCGGTTTGCAAATCGAATTTAACGCCTGTCATGTGGGCATTGTTTAGCGTGCGTGCGATGAGTGGCCCTGCATCTACCCAGCGATAATATTCCGGTACGCCCAGTAGTACGTCTGTCAGTGGCGCATAATCATTGGTGATTCCCCACTTACATGTCTGGTCATTCATAAAGATGATCTTCTATGGCAATTGGTTTTTCTTGAAATATTCAGTGTTGAGTTTGACAGCTTCACCAGTTTTAATAGATTGCTCTGCAGCCAGCCCGATTGCAACAGCAATGGCGCCGTTATATACACTAACTTCCACTGGTGCACCGGTTCGAATCACATTGGCGAACTGTGCATGCTGATAATAAGTTCCGCCATGATGATCGCCGGCAGCGAGAAGCTTTTCATCAACTGCTATTGTCTCTATGGTTGCGGGTTCTGGATTTCGAGGCATGTATGCCATCTCCGCATGTTTGGGTGGAGTGTCCGGCCAGAATCGATCGGGGCCAGGCAGGCGTACCACCAGTTTGCCGTCGTCACCAACTGCTGTGATAACTTCCTGTGGGTCCGATCCTTCGGCAAACATGCAAAGGTCCATTGAGCAGCGCATGCCATTGTCAAAATCGACAATGGCAAGAGCGTTATCAATAATATCGGGCGTTCTGCCTTCATAGTGCTCGTCAAGGTGGTTTACGTCACAGCCTCCTGAGGCAAATATTCTTGTGGGATTGGCACCGGTTATCAGGCACATCAAATCAAAGTAGTGGCAACATTTTTCAACCAGAGTGCCGCCTGTATTTTCACTAAAGCGGTTCCAGTCCCCCACTTTTGGCAAAAATGGATACCGATGTTCCTGAATTGAAAGCATTTGTAAGTTGCCAATGCGACCGGACTGAATTTCTTTTATCAATCGGCTGGTCGGAGGCATATAGCGGTATTCCATAGCCACCCAAACCGGTGCTTTGCGATTTTTCATCGCGCTGACAATCTCCCGGGTGTCTTCCATCGTGGTGCAAAGGGGTTTCTCTACCAGTATCGGAATTTCCAGTGGCAGTAGTTCTTTGAGTAGTGAGTGATGTGTGTGGTTAGGGCTGACAATAACTATCGCGTCAGCGAGGATTGCAATATCGATTTCAGACAGGTGGCTTGCAGTGGTTATCTGTGTGCTGCCAAGCCGTGTTGCCAGTGCCAGCGACTCCTCGCGCATGGTCTGGTCGGGGTCACATATAACCGACACCAATGTATTTTCAAGCAGTGCGATATTACGTATGTGTTCCTGGCCCATCATGCCAGCGCCAATGATGGCGTATCTGATTGTTGTCATGCGCGTACTGTACCGGTACGCGGCGTTAGTGCAAGTGCGCCACCGTTGCGGTGGCGCACACCGGCTGAAAAGTTACTCCTCGGCGCTGGCAATAACACCTTGTTCGCGCAGAATTCTAATGATTTGCTCTGCACATTGTTCCGCAGACATGCTGGAGGTATCTACCAATATCTCCGGCGACTTTGGCTGCTCGTACGGCGAATCAATACCGGTGAAGTTTTTTAGATCACCGCTGCGTGCCTTTTTGTAAAGGCCCTTCGGATCGCGCTCTTCCGCAATTGCCAGTGGTGTCTCGACAAATACTTCCAGAAACTCGCCTTCATCCAGTAGGGATCGCGCCATCTGTCGTTCAGCCCGGAAAGGCGAGATGAAAGCTGTCAGCACAATCAGGCCACTGTCTACCATTAACCGTGCAACTTCTCCGATACGACGGATATTTTCCACACGGTCTTCGTCGGTAAAGCCCAGGTCTTTGTTAAGACCATGACGTACATTATCGCCGTCGAGAAGGTAGGTATGGCGGCCCTGACTGGCCAGTTTCTTCTCTACGATATTGGCAATGGTCGACTTGCCAGAGCCAGAAAGGCCGGTGAACCACAATACACAGGACTTCTGTGCTTTAAGATCTGAACGCAGCTTTTTGTCTACATCAACCGCTTGCATGTGGATATTTTGCGAGCGTCTGAGCGCGAAGTTCAAAGTGCCGGCGCCGACCGTTTCGTTTGTTATGCGATCTACGAGAATAAAGCTGCCAGTGGCGCGATTTTCATCGTAGTTGTCGAACGCAATTTGTCGATCCAGATTAATATTGCAATTGCCAATATTATTCATCTCGAGTGTTTTGGCTGCATTTTGCTCGAGCGTATTAACATTTATTTCGTGTTTGATATCGGTAATTGTAGCGGTTGACGTGCTGGTGCCGCACTTGAGCAGATACTGCCGGCCTGGCAGCATGGGCTCTTCATTCATCCAGACGATAGTGCTTTCAAACTGGTTGGCCGAACTTGCTGGTGTCTCAGTTGTAGAAATAATATCGCCGCGCGAAATATCGATTTCGTCTTTTAACATTAGTGTGATTGCCTGGCCTGCGACGGCCAGATCCAGGTCACCGTCTTTCGTCACAATACGAGCAACTGAAGTGGTTTTACCTGACGGCTGAATGCGCACGGGATCATCAATTTTAATGCTGCCGCTTGCTACTGTGCCTGCAAAACCGCGAAAGTCGAGGTTGGGTCGGTTAACCCACTGTACCGGTAGTCGGAAGGGTCTGTTGAGGGCAGCTTCCTGATCTATTTGCAGGGTCTCCAGCAGCGACAATAAGGTGCTGCCGTGGTACCACGGCATATTAGCGCCACGTTCGGTGATGTTGTCACCGAGAAGAGCAGATACAGGGATGGTCGTTATATTTTCAATATCCAGTTGATCAGAGAATTCTTTAAACTCTTCTGTTATTTTTTTATAGGTGCTTTCAGAGTAGCCAACCAGATCCATCTTGTTGATCACTAGCACAGCATTGCGAATGCCAATGAGTGATGAAAGATAGGTGTGTCTCCTGGTCTGGGTTTGAATGCCCTTGCGAGCGTCAACGAGAATAATTGCCGCATCAGCGTTTGATGCACCGGTAATCATGTTTCGGGTGTATTGCTCATGGCCCGGAGCATCGGTGAGAATGAACTTACGCTGATCGGTATGGAAGTAGCGATAAGCAACATCAATGGTGATGCCTTGTTCGCGTTCAGCGGCGAGGCCATCAACCAGTAGGGCAAAATCAAGGGACTCGCCTTGAGTGCCATGTTTTTTCGAATCTGCGGCGGCACTCTCAAGCTGATCTTCCGTCAGTGCCTGAGATTCAAACAGCAATCGACCGATGAGAGTGCTTTTACCATCATCAACGCTGCCGCAGGTGATGAGCCTCAGCATGTCTTTGTTTTCGTGAATGTTCAGATATTTTTCAATATCAGTTTGTATGAGTTCTTCTGTAACGGACATTAGAAGTAGCCCTCCTGTTTTTTCTTTTCCATTGATGCGGCGTTGTCGTGGTCAATCAGACGGCCTTGTCTTTCAGAGTTTTTGGAAAGCAGCATTTCCTGTATTACGTCCGACACGGTAGTGGCGTCCGATTCCACAGCACCGGTTAACGGGTAGCAACCTAATGTTCGAAAACGTACTTTCTTCATGATTGGTGCTTCGCCTTCATGCATAGGCATTCGATTATCATCGACCATAATCCAGGTGCCGTCGCGCAGCACTACTGGTCTTTCTGCTGCAAAGTATAGAGGTACCATGGGGATATTCTGTTGCTGAATGTATTGCCAGATATCGAGTTCGGTCCAGTTGGAAATTGGAAATGCACGGATACTTTCACCGGGTTTTGTTTTTGTGTTGTAGAGATTCCAAAGCTCCGGGCGCTGGTTCTTTGGATCCCATCTGTGCTGGTCTGTTCTGAACGACAGCACTCTCTCTTTGGCGCGAGATGTTTCCTCGTCACGTCTTGCGCCACCGAATGCAATATCAAAACGATGCTTGTTCAGTGCTTGTTTCAGTGCTTCAGTTTTAAGTATGTCTGTATGCAGTGCTGAACCATGCGTAAACGGGTTGACACCTTTTTCAATGCCCTCCCTATTTTGATGCACAATCAATTCGACGCCAGACTCTTTGACTATGTTGTCGCGAAAGTCATACATTGCCTGGAACTTCCAGCCGGTATCTACGTGCAGGAGCGGGAATGGTGGCGGTGCCGGATAAAACGCTTTTTGTGCCAGGTGTAGCATTACGGCGCTGTCTTTGCCAATAGAGTAAAGCATCACTGGTTTGTCAGCGGCAGCAACGACTTCCCGCATGATGTGAATGCTTTCAGCTTCCAGCTGTTGCAAATGAGTGAGGGACATGGAGTTAGTTTTCCTAAAGTTGTATTGAGTAATTTTTTTTGATTTATTCTCAGTGCTCTTACTGACCACTGGTGCAGCTGTGTCTGCACTTGTTTTTGTTTCAATGGTTTCTGTTTTCGGTATAGGTGCTGATACCTTTGCCGAAGCCGGATGTTGAAAGAACTGTATATCTGATTTTTCTTCGAGCCAGTCATTAGTCTTACTGGTGAGCACGGGATCATATCCGTGCCAGATTATTGTGAGCTTTGGCTTGACTGCAGACAGTCTTTGGAAAAAATCGATGAATCGATCAGCGTCATTTTTATACTCGCCTGCCAGCCAGAAATACTTGCCTTTGGTAGTGTGTGCGTAGAGGTATTTTTGAATCTGGTTTTCATTGCCCTGTTTGCAGGTAGCGAGGCCTGCCCAGTAAATTGTTGCGTCTCGCTTGCGCGCGGAGTCTGCGATGGCTTTATATTCACCTGACATCCAGTTCCTGTATTGTTCTTCGGATTTACAGGCCCGATATTGGTTGGCTGACCCAAGCCCCCACTGTTCAACGTACTTGCCGACAGTGCGAGCGCTTGCTTCGACTCTCAGCTTTCTAGCTTCAGCGCCGAGTGTAATGTTGGTCCACAGGGTGTCAGCTGATGGTTTACTGAAGGCTGCTGTTTTCAGCTTTTCCATCGAATCCGCAGTTGCTGTCCGGTCGCCGGCTGGTCTGCCGCGTGGCTTAACGTCCACTGCTTCCCAGCCACCGTTCATAAACTGCTTATGGGCAGCAATGATGGTTGGTGATGACAAATCAACAATGTTGCAAATATCTTTTAATTTCTGGCCTTCCAGGCGCAGCTTCACTGCCAAGCGTCGTCGCTCGTTGAGTGTGCCGGGGTTTTCAGAGGGTGAGGTCATGGATGTTGTAACGGATTAAGTAATTAAATATTTAATGTTTAATTTACGAATTTAAATATTTAATTGCAAGAAGTGTGCTGATATTTTTGAGGCAGTTACTAAAAGTTTCGAATCACACGTTTCCTGGCAGTTGTCATCTATGTTTCTCTGCTGGTACATCTTGTCGGCGTTAATGAACAGTGGGGTTTTAATCGCATCAAGTTTTGCGAATTTGCACGATTAGAGTCTGGCTAAGAGGGTTCCATCGCCTTAATCTCCGCAACTAATGTTTTTCAAGGCGGTGCTGTGGTTGGCAGGCCGGAACAGTCAAGTGAGGGTGACAGATGAATTTTGGAACGAGAAATCCGGGCAACAATATACTGCCGGTAGCGCTTGCAGTTGCATTGGGTATTGGCGTGCTTTCCGGACAGGCTGTGGCCGGTGAGCCTGACTCGGATCACGACAGGTTGTCGGACAGACGCGAGGCAGAGCTGGGCACCGACCCGAAAAACCCGGATTCTGACCATGATGGTTTGCTCGATGGACCGGAAGTCGATTTTTATAATACTGATCCGCTCAGCGCTGATACCGACAAAGACGGTCTGAGTGACGGCGATGAAGTCCTGACGTTTATGACAGACCCGAATCTCATAGACACAGACGGTGATGGGCCGACCGATGCACAGGAAGTTGATCGCGGAACTGATCCGAATGCGGCAGAAACAGATGCTGGAGACGATTCAGATGAAACCGGTACAGATCCTGATGCTGATACAGATCCGGCTGCAGATACAGACGGTGATGGCTTGTCAGATGCGGAAGAAGAGCAGGCAGGGACTAACGCGAATAATCCCGACACCGATAGTGATGGCCGTTCAGACGGGGAAGAAATAAACACAGGAGGTGATCCACTTGATCCCGATATGGATGGTGATGGCATCCTCGACGGTGGCGAAATTATTAATGTCGGCGACAGTGGTGAAATTTTGGACTCAGATGGGGATGGCATTGCCAACTTCGCAGACCTTGATAGTGACAACGATGGCATACCGGACAGCACCGAGGGTTTTATAGATTCTGATGGCGATGGTCTTGGCAACGCTTATGATCTTGATAGCGATAACGATGGCATCACTGATGTTATTGAAGCTGGTGGCATTGACGCAGACAATGATGGTCAGGCGGATGACGTAGGTTCAGAGCTTATTCCAGTCGATAGCGATGGTGACGGTGTTGCAGACGTGTTGGATCTGGACTCAGACAACGACGGTTTACCGGATCTGATCGAAGCGGGCGGTATGGATGCCAATGGTGACGGACGTGCAGATGATTTTATCGATGATGATCTCGACGGCTTGTCAGACTCTTTCGGTGCTGCGGGCTTAACCGATGTTGATACTGATGCAGATGCTTTGCCTGATCGCATCGACCCTGATTCTGATAATGACGGCATCTCGGATCTGGTTGAGTCAGGTGGTGTTGATGCCGACAATGACCAAACGGTTGATGACTTCACTGATGCTGACAATGACGGCTTTGACGACGGTCTTGACAGTATTGCGGTGGTGGCTCCTGACGCTGATGATGACGGGATCGCCGATGTGCTAGACTGCGATGAGATCATTGATGATGAGGGTGTTGTTGTAACTCCAACAGGTGGTGATGACGGCGTCGTCATTACAGGGCTCGATGGTAGTGCCTTTGGTTGCTCTGTCGCACCGCGTTCCTCAAAGCGTATCGATCCTTCAATGCCATTGTTGCTTCTGCTATCGCTGGGCGGGCTGCTGTACAGTCGCAAAGCTAATGGTCGGAGCGTGCGTGTCGTTAGATAAATCTGGCCTCAGATAAACCGGGCGTCAGATAGCATAGATAGCTTCAATTAGGCTAAAAGCCTGGTGGGATATGTAGTTCCCGGAGTGGGACTACTTTCCTGGCTTTTTTCTAATCTGGTGCTGTGGTAATTACTAAGCTCTGCCAACAGAGTCTTTGAAAAACTTCGCAATGGTTTTGGCAATTGCATCAGAGTCGGTCGGTCTGGCTTCGGCTATTGAGTGTTCTGCCTGCGCTATAGTTTCTTGTGGCAAGCCATCTTTTCTTGCTGCAAATAAATCTTCGAAGAACGTTTTAGAAAACTCCGGATGTGGTTGTATGGAGTATGCTTTGTCTCCATAAGCTAGTGCCGCATTTTTACAAAATGGCGTTGAGCCGACCACTTTTGCATCTTCAGGAACACTGATTACCTGATCCTGATGCCATGCATAGAGTGGTACTGCATTCGTGTGTCCCTCAAGGTTATATTCAACTCGCCCGACTGACCAGCCGCCGTCAAACTTCGCGACTTTTCCGCCAAGTGCCTGGGCTAAAATCTGGTGACCGAAGCAGATACCGACTATCGGTATCTCTTTGTCGTAGGCGCGCCGTATAAAATTTTCCAGTGTGGCAATCCATGGCAGGTCTTCATACGCTCCGAATTTTGAGCCGGTTATTAGCCATGCGTCGGCATCATGGACGGACTCTGGAAACTCGCCTTCCAGGCAGGTCCAGTTAGCAAATTCAAAATCGTGACCATCTAATAATCGTTCAAACGCATTTGCGTAACTGCCGTGTTGATCGACTGTATCTTCCGGCGGGTGGCCGGTTATGAGGATACCGATTTTCATTTGGCTTAATCTTTAGTGGCCGGGGTTGATGGAGCTGGTTAAATAATACCCGGTACTTGAGGGCGTGCAACAGATAGAATTGATAGTCCCCCGGAGAAAGTTGCAGTCAAAAAAAACCACCAGCTAAATGCCGGTGGTTAAAAGGTTGGTAATTGACAATTGGCAGAGGCCGAGGGGGCGGCAACTGCCGTGTCAGGGTGGTTAATGTCCTGACATTTAAAATAATGTCATGACGAAAATCACTTGTCAAGTGACCGACACGGGTCGCTACAGTGGCAGCGGGGCTATTCGGGCTGGAGGAGAATTACCGGCTTGAAAAGTTTATATTGAATTTGTGTTTCAAATGAGACGCCTGAAGATGTTGGGTTAATTGCACGGGTCCATGACCTGAGGCCAATGATTCAGGGTCAATGACTCAGAACCACAGATATCAGGTCAGGTACTGGGTTTAAAGACATACTGAACCCCGTGCAAACGAGTGCTGAGCCGTTGCAGAAATTACTTGAAAGACTGTCAGAGCTGGATAAGCACTTCCGATACCGCGCGGAAGCTCCCGAAAATGGAGCCTGGTTTGAGGTCGTCAGGGGACAACATCCGGTGCTCGTTTCCGCACCACATGCGTGTATGCATGTACGCGATGGTGTAAGTAAAATGCAGGAAGAATATACTGGAGCGATGGCGCACTATCTGGCCGAGCGTTGTGGCTGCCATGCTATCTTCACACGGTATAAAACCAATGAGGATCCGAACTGGCAAAAAGACAGCCAGTATAAAGAGGCGATTAAAGCACTGGTGTCAGATTGCGATATCCGGTTTTGTATTGACTTACATGGTATGAGAAACAGATATCACATGGGAATAGCGCTCGGCACTATAAAAGGCACAGCGTGTAACCCGAACCCGGTGTTATCGCATTTTATAAACGCCGGGTTTAAGCACGTGGCAGCAGACGGGCTCGCGCCAGATGAAAAAAATGCATGGCGCAATGTGGTTGTAGATCATCCGAAGTTTACCGGTGGCCTGGTAAACAATACGGTTACTCGCTTTGTTTCCCGGCAACTTGGAATACCATCTGTACAAATTGAATTGTCGTCACAGGCGAGAGTGGTTAAGTCTTCTGCAACCAAAGACTGGCCGCTTGATTACTGTGGTGATCCGATAGCGATTAAGGCTTCTGTGACAGCGCTGCAGAATCTTATTGCGGCAAACATATGAGTGGTTCGGTCACTACCGAATTGTTGCTTTTTGCGGGTGTGGTATTCCTGGTGGCCGGCACTGTAAAAGGTGTGCTTGGTATTGGCCTGCCGACCATCAGTATTTCTATGCTGGCACAGTTTGTTGATCCGCGTGTTGCCATTTCGCTTCTACTATTGCCTGCCTTGTTTACTAACACCTGGCAGATTTACCGTGGTGGGCAAATAATAAGATCTGCAAGAAAGCTGTGGCCGTTTATAGTGACTATGGCTGTTGTGATGTTTGTGTCGGCGTTGTTTGCCGCTCGTACCAGTGTAGAGGTGTTGCTTTTGGGTATGGGGCTGATGGTTGTATTGTGGACAATTACCAGCTTTATTCGTACACCGCCGGAACTTCCACCGCAGCATGAACGCAAAGTGCTGTTCGGCCTGGGTGCGTTATCCGGACTGATGGGTGGCTTAACGGCGATGTGGTCTCCGCCGATGATTATTTATCTGCTCTCCATAAGGTGTGACAAAGAAGACTTTGTTCGCTTTACCGGCTTGATGATTCTGTGTGGCACTGTGCCCCTGACAATCGGATATATTTTCAATGGGCTGCTGGATAAATCATTTGCAGTGGCCTCTTGTCTGATGATTATTCCAACCTTAATTGGATTCTCGATAGGGGAGTATTTGCGCAAGTACCTGGGCGGCAGACAATTTCAACTGGCCGTATTGGCACTATTCTTTTTGATGGGGCTGAATCTTATCAGGCGGTCTTTTAGTTTATAAGTCGGGAGCCAGCGCAGCAGAAGCGGGGCTTCTGCTGAGCAAATTTTTAGCGGTATTTTCCATCCCAGGGTGTGGTATCCAGTGTAGCGGTTTTGCCGTCCTCTGCGACTGCTGGTCTGTTCAGTGTGAACAGGTTATTTTCATTGACCACAGCGTAGTCCATATAACCCATGCGTGCGACTGGTTGCATAGATGGAATGTCGACTCTGCCATCAACAATGAATTTGTCATTAATGTACACGCCGACCACTTCAAGTATAACGGTAGTAAATCCGTTGCCTGATTTTTCGTTAACGGGCAATGGGATTGACTGCCATAACTTACATTCGAATGCAGCAGGGCAACCTGCAACGCGTGGTGCTTTTACATAGGCAGACGCCTCTGTGTCGAGCTCTGCCAGGGCAAATTCATTGACTGAAGTGTCCACAGCGGCGCTACTCATGTTCATCGCATCCATTAGTTCGTGGTGGACTACGCAAACGGTGCATTCCCGGGAGTTGAGGATGTTAACTATCGAGTCTTTGCCGTTAGCGATTGATGCCATCAGAAACGGTGGTTTATCTGACAGAGCGTTAAAGAAACTGAATGGTGCGAGGTTGTGCTGGCCTGATTCTGAAACAGTTGATATCCAGCCAATTGGTCTGGGAACAACCAGTGCTTTGAATGGATCAAATTGCATTCCGTGATCCGAGCTGGTGGTATCGTAGTGCATGGCCGTTTTTTTCTTTTGAGCGATAGCAACAGCATAACATTGCAACGTTCGCGGCGGGGTAAGCTTTGCCTTTTTCCGTGTGTTTTAATCGGCCACCTTGATTGGCGACTGAACTTTTGAGTATGCATCCTACAGAACTGGTTTTATCCCCTCGACTGCGCAAAACGGCTTTCGAAGAGCGTGTATTCGACCTGGGTATCCAAAGCTTTACCATCTACAACCACATGACCCTGCCTGTCGGGTTTAGTAGTAATCCGGAGGCTTATAAGCACCTCTGTGAACATGTGCAGGTATGGGATGTGGCCGCGGAAAGGCAAGTGGAGGTTATCGGGCCGGATGCATTGCGGTTGGTCGAGCTAATTACACCACGTGATATTTCTTCCTGCGATGTTGGCCAGTGTGTCTATGCGCCACTTGCTGATGAAGACGGATTGGTAGTTAATGACCCGCTTATTTTGCGTCTCGCTGAAGACCGCTTCTGGATTTCCATTGCCGATTCCGATGTGATGCTGTGGGTGAAGGGTATTGCCTATGGTCGAGGGTTTAACGTAAAAGTTTTCGAACCTGATGTCAGTCCGCTTGCGGTCCAGGGGCCAAAGGCTGACGATCTGCTGGCCGACCTGCTGGGTGAATCGGTTCGCGATATAAAATTTTTCAGGTTTATTGAAACTGAGATAGCAGGGACACCCGTTGTACTGGCACGCTCCGGTTGGAGTGGCCAGGGCGGTTATGAAATCTATCTGCAAAACTCAGCTGACGGATTGGCGCTATGGGATACTGTCTGGCAGGCAGGTGAGAGGCACAATGTTAAAGTCGGTTCACCCAATTCAATAGAGCGGCTTGAAACCGGATTAAAGTCTTATGGCAGTGATATGTCGCATAATGACCATGTGCTTGAGTGTGGTCTGGATCAGTACCTGAATCTTGATAAGACAGCCGAGTACATGTCACGCGATTCGATTGCACAAATGCAAAAGAGTGGCGTCAAACGCCGGTTATGTCATTTAATGGCTGCCGGAGATCCTTTGCCGGGCTTGCGAGAGTACTGGCCTGTGAGGCGTGGTGAGGCTTTTGTGGGTAGTGCAAGTAGTTGCGCCTGGTCTCCCAGGTATAATGCCAATTTACTGTTTGCCATGCTGTCTATAGAAGTCAGTGAGCCTGGAACTGAGTTGAAAGTAATGGTTGATGGTGCACCAGTGGATGCCACTGTGCGGACAGATCGCTGGAAGTAACCGTTAGCTCTGAATGGTCTTGCAGGTTTTGTTAAACTGAGGACCAACTCCAGAGCAACGATGGAAATAGCCACGATGGCTACCCAAAACTAATGACTGCTGACATAACAATGCGACTGCCAGATGACTGGCATGTACACCTGCGCGATGGATCGGTTATGCAGGCTGTGTTGCCAGACACTGCAGCAAACTTCGGGCGCGCCCTGGTGATGCCGAATCTGGTTCCACCGGTTGTGACAATGCAGGATGCGGTTGATTACCGCGAACGTATTACGGCGTGTATGCCCGCAGGGTCTGCTTTTAAACCGCTAATGACTTTGTACCTGACAGAAACCAGCAACGCAGATGACGTAGCTGCAGCGTTTGAGGCCGGGGTTATTACCGCTGTAAAATTATACCCGGCGGGTGCCACCACAAACTCTGATTCCGGCGTGAGAGACGTTGCCAAAGTAGCACCGGTGCTTGAGCGTATGGCAGAGATTGGTCTGCCTTTATGTGTGCACGGTGAAGTCACAGATCCGTCGGTCGACATCTTTGACCGTGAAGCGGTTTTTATTGAAACTGTGCTCGATCCGCTGCGCCGTAGAACGCCGGGACTGAAAGTAGTCATGGAACACGTCACCACGCAAGACGGCGTGCAGTATGTGCAGAGCGAGCAGCATAATCTTGCTGCAACCATTACCACTCATCATTTGATGATAAATCGCAATCACATTTTTCAGGGTGGTATACGGCCACATTACTACTGCCTGCCGATTGCCAAACGAGAGCATCACAGGCTGGCATTGCGTGCGGCCGCAGTATCCGGTGACAATCGATTTTTTCTTGGTACCGATAGCGCTCCTCATGTTGATGGTGCAAAAGAAAGCGCCTGCGGCTGTGCCGGGGTTTATAATGCCCCGAATACCATGGCGTGTCTGGCTCATGTGTTTGAAGAGGAAAAAGCTCTCGACAAGCTGGAATCGTTTGTGTCATTAAATGGCGCAGCGTTTTACGGCGTAGAGCCAAGCGCGCAAACTATTACCCTTAAAAAACTCAGCAGTCCGCAGGCCATTCCTGCAAAATTGAAAACGGCAGATGGCGATGTCACTGTGTTCGATCCAATGTGCGATCTGTACTGGTGCGTTGCCTGACGTCAGCTGACTTTCCGATTATTGCTTCACCAATTTCTGGTCAAGATAACCCACTATGTTTCAGAATACTTTTCCTGATAAAGAAACCATGGCAGATCTCACTGCCAAGATGCTGCTGGAAATAGATGCGGTGCATTTTCGTGCCGATCAGCCCTATAAGCTGACATCCGGGCTTGCCAGTCCGGTCTATATAGATTGCAGGAAACTGATTTCATATCCTCGTATTCGTGCGGCGTTAATGGACTTTGCAGTCTCCACACTGTTGCGTGATGCAGGCTTCGAAGCATTTGATGCGATAGCTGGTGGGGAGACTGCAGGCATTCCATTTGCGGCGTGGATTGCAGAGCGCATGGGATTGCCAATGCAATACGTGCGCAAAAAGCCCAAGGGTTTTGGGCGTGATGCACAGATTGAAGGGCACCTCGAAGAGGGGCAGCGTGTGTTGCTGGTAGAAGATCTGACCACTGACGGCGGTTCCAAACTTGTATTTGCAGATGCACTGCGTGCAGCAGGTGCTGTGACCGATCATACTTTGGTGATTTTTTACTACGATGTATTTCCTGACACACAGTCAAAGCTTGCAGCCCGTGGGCTGACACTGCATCACCTCGCAACCTGGTGGGATGTGCTGGCACGCTGTCGAGCAGAAGGTCACTTTGATACCGCAACACTTGATGAAGTAGAGAAATTTCTTCATCAGCCACTGCAGTGGTCTCAGGATCACGGCGGGTCCTATCTGCCAAAAACGTAGATTTGCCAAAGACCTTGATTGACCAGTAGCTGTTGTTTATTGACCGGGAGCTGTGGTTTATTGATCAGGAGCGCTGGTTTGTCAATATCCCTCGTTTGCCAAAGGTTGTTTGTCTGGTTGTTAGCCTGTCTCTGGAGACTACATAAAATGTTCAGCGCTGCGTTTATATTTGAGCCGGGAGATTACGATGAAGAGTTTTATCTGCTGGATGAGCAAATCCATGAGATTGCAAATTCACTAGACGGATTTCTTGGTCGTGAGTCGTGGCAATCGACCGATGGCAACAGGATCAATGCAACCTACTATTGGCAAAACAAGAACGCACTGAAGATGTTTTCAACGCATCCAAAGCATGTCGAGGCAAAGCGTCAATATAAAAAGTGGTACAAGGGATTTCATGTTGTTATCTCCGAGATTCAGCAGTCCTATGGAGATGGCTTCATTCCTCATATTACTCCCAATAGCCGGCCAAAACGGTGAGTCGGGCAATGGACCGGAACAAGCGCCTGCTGGGTAAAGGCGCTTAATAAACACGTGTTAAACAAACATGCAGCATGACACCTACGTTGTAGACGACATGATTTCTGCCAAAGCCATTGCCGCAAGGGTAGAGGCGATGGCAGTGGAAATATCAGCACACTTTGCAGACACAGAGCAGCTGTTAGTTGTGGGCTTGTTGCGTGGGTCGTTTATGTTTATCGCAGATCTGGTGCGCGAGCTGGACTTACCTGTCGAAGTCGACTTTCTGGAAACCTCATCCTACGGTGACTCGACTGTTTCATCGCGCGAGGTGCGTATTCTTAAAGATCTGCGTGGCGAAATTAAGGGGCGCGATATACTGGTTGTTGAAGATATCGTTGATACTGGCCATACGTTGAATCACGTGATGCATCTGCTCGAGTCGCGTAAGCCGGGGCGGATGATGGTTTGCGCATTACTTGATAAGCCGGAGCGCCGCGAGGTGGATGTCAGGGCCGATCTGGTTGGTTTTGAAATCGAAGACAAATTCGTTGTCGGGTACGGCATCGATTACGCACAGAGAAACCGGAATCTGCCCTATATTGGCGCAGTGCGATTCCTGGAGTAGTTCATGGTGGTGTCCAGGTTCGGTTATTCCTCTGTGTAGCACTCTTTTGGAAGTGGTATTCAACTGGAACTTGTCACGCGCCCGCGTTAAAATCGGCGCTTATCTCATAATAATGTGTTGAATCAAATGACAGCCAGTACCACGTACTCCCCCCTCGCTAATGTTGTTCTCAACGATCAAAATGCCCTGGTGCGCAATGTGTTACTGGCAGTAGCTGGTTCCATCGCGCTATGGATAAGCGCCAAAGTGCAAATTCCATTCATCCCTGTGCCAATGACCTTGCAGACACTGGCGGTGCTGATTATTGGTATGGCTTATGGCTGGCGGCTGGGAGGAGCAACAGTTGCGCTCTATCTGGCGCAGGGAGCGGTTGGCTTGCCAGTATTTGCAGGGACTCCTGAGAAAGGTATCGGGCTTGCCTATATGGTAGGGCCGACAGGTGGTTTCCTGTTGGGCTTTTTACTCGCAGCTATTGCCGTGGGATACCTTGCTGAGCGCGGCTGGGATCGAAACGTTTTCACTACCGCCGGTGCAATGCTCATTGGAAATGCATTGATCTATGTGCCGGGTCTGTTGTGGCTTGCTAAAGCTTATGGCATGGGTAAAGCAATTGAATGGGGTATTGAGCCATTTATATTGGGTGATCTTTTCAAGTTGGTGCTGGCGGCGTTGTTTATGCCTTTGATCTGGAATGTTGTTAAGCGTATGTCTGAAGGCAAGTAGCCAGCCCGGCTCTGCCAATCGTGGCATACCGACCAGGGGTTCAGTAGATAGATAATGCGAAGCGGATAGTTAATTCGCCTCACGAACAACACGCTAATGCCACTCATGGCATTAGCAGGGCAGCTGTTCATTCTGCGATAGGTTTGCTCTGCTCTGCTGCCAGTATCCGTAAACGCTGTTACGTAATTAAATTCTGATTACACATGACAGTCTGTTGCAGCGGACTTCTGTTGCGGTCAAATACGGACGAGCAGAAAATGGCCAGCATTAAATACACCGGCGGTTGTATGTGCCGGGCAATTCGCTTTGAGCTAAACTGCGAATCGCCGTGGAGCACTTACTGTCATTGTGAAAGTTGTCGCAGGCACACCGGTGCTCCGGTTGCTTCACTGGTAGCAGGCTCGCCCGAGTATGTTACATGGTTGTCCGGTGATCGGGCGTTGTATGAGTCTTCCCCCCGGCAGGTATCGCGGGTTTTGCAAAGATCGTGGCAGTTCACTAAGCTTTGAAGCCGAAACGAATGGCTCATGGCTCGCGCTGCATATCAGCACCTTTGATGACCTGAAGCGTTGCCTCCGGTTGATCATGTGTTCTGCGATAATGCAATTTCGTGGGTCACAATAAAAGACGAGTTACCCGGATACAGTGGCTCGAAGCATATCTGAGGAGCTGTTCAGGGTAGGTTGTTTTCAACACTGAGGCGGTCACAGCAATTGGGGTACATTGTTTGGTGCCCTCGTTTGAGGATGCTCTTGTACTTTTATTATGCGTCGATTAAAAAATAAAGTTGCTATCGTAACAGCGGCCGGTGAGGGTATCGGATTAAAAATCGCCAGCGATTTAGCCAGTGTCGGTGCAAAAGTAGTTGTAAATGATCTGGATAAACATAAAGCGAAAGAAGCATGCAGATCTATTCGCTCTGACGGTGCAGAGTGTTTTTATGTGACCGGAAATTCTGCAGATCAGAGCACTATTGATAAACTCATTTCCGCTGCAACGGAAAACTTTGGTCAGCTGGATATTGCGGTGGCCAATGCCGGCATTACTCACTGGAGCAATTTTTTTGATTATAAGGCAGAAGATTTAAACGAAGTTATTAACGTAAATCTGGTAGGTACATTCTTATTGGCGCAGTCTGCAGCAAGACTAATGCGGTCACAGAAAACGGGTGGCAAAATACTGTTAATGTCTTCTGTAACTGGTTATCAGGCAATAGAGTACCTTTCAGCTTATGCAATGACAAAAGCGGCAATACGTATGCTGGCAAAGCAACTGGTTATTGAGCTCTCGCCTCATGGTATTTGTGTCAATGCGATTGCACCAGGTGCGACGGCAACACCAAGAAATCTGGCAGATGATCCGAATTTCGAGCAAGCGTGGTCAAAGTTAACACCAGGCCGTCGCGCAGCAACTGTAGAGGATATTGCCAATGCTGCGTTGTTTTTGCTTTCTCCGGAGGCATCACATATAACCGGACAAACATTGATAGTGGACGGTGGCTGGACATCGGTAAGTCCGGTGCCGGATCTGGATTTTGTAGAATCGGATTGAGGTAAATCTCTCTGGTGGATTGTGCGGAGTCAGTTGTTTGTACCACTGGCGTCGTAGTGCTGTCTTTAATGCTGAGATGCGGCTCACAGTTATAAAGTTTCAGCAGTTGCTTAACAAGCATGGCCCGTCTATAATGTCATGACGTTTAATGGAGTAAAAATGCAATGAAAGCGATACAAATCATTGATGGTAATAGCAGTCTACTTTCGGTTGCAGGGATTATATTGCTGCTATGTCCTGGAATACTGTCTGCAGACAGAAGGCTTGATACTGGTGAATTACCTGAGCCAATTGTTAGTACCGAGGACTGTATTAGTACCGGGTCCTTTGGCTGGGGTTGGGATGGCGAACAACCTTGCCGGGTAACAAACACTCGCTTTGACGGCGCAGCGCTCCCCTTAACGCAGGTTAGTAGTGACCATGGTGGAACGTCGCTGGCGTGGAGCCGCGGCGACCTTGCTAATAAGACTGTTCGTTGCGACAGTTACGAGCTGGCATCTTTCCGCGCCGGTTCTGGTTATACGCGTGATAGATATGACATAACTTTTCTTACTGAAAACACGATTCCAGCAAGTGCGGGCACTGAGAACTTAAGTGATGTAACAGCACATCTGTACACACGGGGCTGGGAAATAGGCCAGTTTGGGGTATTGGATAGTGGCGCAGTGGTGAATTTCAGCAGACCAGGATTTGCGACTGAGAAGGGTTATATTTTCATTGAAGAAACATCGCGTAATTCTGACAATGAAAATATAGTTTCAGAGTTTTCACACTGTTATATCAGGGGAGACAATGCCCCGTTACGCGCAACCGGGTATTGCGTCGACTTTGATGGAGACGGAGTTGGTTGGAACGGCACTGCAGTTTGCGAAGTAGTACCTGTGGATGCAAATTGTGATTACCGCCATGCTGCTGTTGGAAGTAATGTTGGGTGGGGTTATAACACGGTTACCGGAGAATCCTGTCCACCGATTGGCAACCCGACACCGTATATGCCTATCGATGAATGTATTGGCAGAGGTGAATTTGGATGGAATGAGTTCCGTCAGGAAAGCTGCCGTCTGGAGGGGTGAGCTGGAAGTGATTAATTATGTCGTTTGAATCAAACGGCACGCTTCAATGTTTACTGATGCCGATTCTGTCTTTCATTAACAATAGCGCCAGACCGTAAAGCTATCTTGATGCAGAACTCCTTCTTCTGCTGCTCCGGTGTTTATTACCGGAAGCAGATTTAAAAATCGATGAAGAAGAGGTCCTGCGGCTTGAGCTCCGTTTAAGGTTTCTGGCGCGAGTGAGGTCGCTGCGGTGAATATTGTCTTCCTTCAGATTGGACTTTCTGGTTGTTCTGCTACGGTGTTTTTTTGCAGTGGTCCTTGCAGAAGTGGCTGGCACCATAAGTGTTGATCCCAGCATAATGAGCAGACCAACTGTAATTATTACAGCACCGAATCTGAAGCTAACAGCGGTAATTGACAGTTCGGCGAAATCTTCGACCTCGCCGAGTACACCTGATACGGTGAGTAAAGTATAGGTAAATATCAGCGCTCCGATGGTGGCTGCGACCAGAACCATAATGCTGCTTTCGCGGTAAGCGCCATAAATACCCAGCGCCCCCATGGCAATCAGAATAACGCCGCCGAGGAACGCACCTGAAGAGAACATATAGCCAACGTTTGCATCGATTAAATTATTTGCAATGGGCATGCAGCACCCAATGAGAACAATCACTGATCCCGCCAGGCTAACAATCTGTTTAATATTCATTACACTTTTGCTCCACTAAGACCTGAGCTTTATCCGGGCGTTAACCACCGCGCGCACTCCTGTGGTAAAGGTACCTAATTGCGGTCTTATCTACGTGTTTTAGTTAACAATTTGCACTGTGGGTGTCGCAGAACAATATCTTTATCGGTTTTTTTACGCGGCATCTCCTTAAACATGAAGTTCATAGGCTGTATTTTTTCATGCGCATAATTCCGCGCGAAAAATGTTGGTGTGGAACGTGGCTAAGTGCCAACCATGGTTCTTTGGGTCAGGCTGTGACTAGATTTTCCACAAACATAACCGCAGTTCCTATTGGTTCACGTACCCTTTGTCTGGTAGCTTTATGGAACATGGTTCGAGGGCTGACGTAATGCAGGCTTTAAGGAAGTTTCGTCGTAAATTTCGGAGAGCGCGTCCTGCGCCACATGATTCCTCAGCGATGACCAGCGTGGTGTTACCGGTTCTATTTCTTATTGCCGCATTGATGCTCGGGCTGCTCATTGTCGGCTAGTGCCCATCCGAAAGCAGGGCGTAGCAAGGTTGAATCACGTGCCAGTAATTTCTTCTGCTACATGGGGGGCCGTGGTTGCTAAATTAGGGTTATTCTTAACTAACTGCATGTAGTCGATGTGAATTCGTGTCGCGTGAGGTGGCCGCAGTAGTGCTGTTTCTACATGGGTGCTAAGCAGTCCGTTCAATCTGTCCGTTCACCTGTCTGTTCTCGGAAAAAAAATCCCCGCTACTTATCTGGTATTATCAGGTGAAAATATATTGGTTAATATTGAGTTAAGTGAATGGAAAGTGCCGCGTAAGACTGCCACCTGTTTCTGTTTTTTAAAGAATAGCAAGTAACCGTTCGGCCTCAATTTCTGCCAGCGCTATAATTTGATTGTCATTCAAATTGGTGCAAAGCTAATGGGTGTTGATTTCAAATTTAACGCGTTAAAGTATGAGGCATTCGCAAAATATTTCGAACTGTCAAATTCCGAGCTGAACTTAGCAGGCGCTTATATGTTTACTGCGGACGAAAGTCCGTGTTATCCCTGCAGAGTTTCACTTGATGATGCCAAGGTTGGCGAAACAGTTCTGGCGATATCATACGAGCATCATCCCGTAGCCGGGCCGTATAGATCTGCGGGACCAATTTTTATTCGAAAAAACGCTGAAGCAACTACGCTCGGTAAAAATATAATTCCTAGTATGCTTACACATCGCACGCTATCGGTGAGAGGCTATAACTCTTCGTCGTTGATGATTGAAGCTGATACTGTATCGGGAGTAAATCTGGAGGCTATACTAGTCAGCCAGCTCTTAAATGAATCTGTTGAATACATCCATATACACAACGCCGGTCCCGGTTGTTTCAATTGCGCGGTGACCAGAGCCTGAATAAGAACAGGCCCCGGTTAAACGTCGTAAACTGTTTGAGAGCTGAAAAACAACGTTGATAGCTGCGTAACTAGTTCGATAGTGGCTTGCTCACCGAGCTTGCGGTACTTCTATCGACCAGACCCTGACTTTCTGCGAGCAATGATCTCCAGTTCATTAGCAGCATTTACAGAATAGGGCAGTTTACTGGCCCATGTAACATCGCCGGGTGATAAGCCGATATCCTTCAACGTCGCTTCGTCCAGCCGTGCGAGGTCCTTATATGTTCTGCGATTTAGCCGGTGTTGTTTACGATGCAAAAACCATTGCCTGAGATTAAATGGCTTTTTCGACCAGGCGATTAATTGTGCCAGAAGGGGGTTATGCTCAATGTGGTTGCAGTTTCCGGGCAGGCATTGATCAGTCATGAATTGCTCCTTATAAATTTCAATAATTTTCCGGTTACCAGATTTGTTGTGTAATCTGGCATGTGCTGTAGTTGCACTCGTGAACTACATGACTGGACTATCGGCGTAATTCATGATTCAATCAAACGAATTAAAGTGAATCCATCTATCAATTTTATTGATAATTGGGGAAATCTAATGCCTGAAATACAACAAACTCCATTGTTAGAGCTGGAACTGCTCAAGACGCTGGTTGCAATCGCAGATACGGGTAATTTTTCATCGGCTGCTGATTCAATCTTTCGCACGCCATCTGCGGTTTCAATGCAAGTAAAGCGATTGGAAGAAATGGTGGGCAAACCACTCTTTACTCGAGACTCGCGCACTGTGGCACCAACTGCGGAAGGCGAAGTTTTGCTGGAGCATGGGCGGCGCATGCTGGCGTTAAATCAGGATATGGTTGTGCGATTTATAGATCCGGATATTCAGGGTACGGTAAAGCTTGGTGCGCCCGATGACGTCGCAGAACGGTTATTGCCTAACATGCTGCAGCGATTTGCCGCCACTCACTGTTGTGTCAACGTTGATGTTTTTGTAGATAGTTCGGTCAACCTCCTAAAGAAACTTAAAAATAAGGAACTTGATTTATGTCTGCATACCTCGTCACTGGCAAGCGCCAAAAAATCGGGCTCTGAAGTCGTATTTAAGGAGCCACTGGTTTGGGCGGGCGCGAAAAACGGAATAGCGTGGGAAAAAGACCCGTTGCCAATTTCGGTCTGGGAAGAAAGCTACCCGTGGCGGGCGGAAGCTCTGGATAGTCTAAATAAAAGTAAACGCAACTATCGGGTCGCTTTTATGAGTGCTGCTATATCCGGACAGCGAGCCGCAATATTGGCTGACCTTGCAGTAGCGCCTATTCCGTTGTCTGCATGCACACAGGGAATAGTGCGATTAACTAAAGAGCAAGGCTTGCCATCACTAAAGGAATATGTGCTTGTACTTGAATTGAGTAATAAACCGTCCGTGGCGGCGGAGGCCGCGGCGGACCATCTTCGTAGCAGTCTCAGGGAACGTTGATAAGAGTAATTTACGTGTGTTGTTACGATAGCTTTTATTAATGTCAAAGCAGGTGATTGTATGTGCACTAATGTAGAAAAGGGTTTGGCGAAAGCCACGGTATATGTAGACAACAATAAAGCGCGGGTTACTGAGTGGCGCTTTCAAAAAAAAGGCGACAATACCGGTTGGCACACGCATGAATATGATTACGTGGTTGTGCCATTGTTTGACGGCATACTAGAGATCGATAATATGGACGGATCTCGCAGCACCGCAGAACTAAAAAACGGTGTACCGTATTATCGTGATCTGGGAGTGCGGCATGACGTGATCAATGGCAATGACTTTGAATGTGCTTTTGTTGAAATCGAGATTATGAAAAAACCAGATGAGAAAGCCCAGCGTGAAGGCTCGGTGTAGGCTCACTAACAGCCTGGTTAACCCGCTGTTTTGTGCCGCACTAGTGATCTGGCGCGGACTGTAGCGATCCACCAAAATTTTCGAGTATCGGGCATTCCGGTCTGTCGTCGCCGGCACACTTGTCTATTAAATGACTCAAGGTATCTCGCATTGAATTCAGCTGTTTTATCTTGGCTTCTATTTCAACAAGATGTTGCCTGGCGAGTTTTTTTACATCAGCGCTTTCGCGAGATTCGTCTTCATACATGGCGAGTAGTGCCCGGCAATCATCAATGGTGAACCCCAGAGAGCGGGCTTGTGATACAAATGCAAGCTTGTGCAGATCGCGACTCTGGAAATCACGGTAGCCGTTAGTGTCTCTCAGCGGGTTGATCAGATTAATTTCGTCATAGTAGCGAATGGTTTTGATTGGCAAACCTACCTGTGCAGCAGCTTCTTTGATATTCATGTGCTTTCAAACCCGCCGGATTCATTTCGGTTATGTATTGCAGCTACGCCAGTGTGACGGCCTGTGTAATGGCAGGCGCATTGGCCAGTATAGCGGCCAGTATAGCGGCCAATGTAGCGGTGATCTTATGGAGCGGTAGGCTTACACAGCCGCAGAAAAACGCAGTCGCAGTGCATTTGATACCACGAAAACACTCGATAGTGCCATAGCGGCGGCGGCAAGCATTGGTGACAACAGAACTTTTGCAAACGGATAGAGTAACCCGGCCGCAACTGGAATTAAAATAATGTTGTAGCCAAATGCCCAGAACAAATTTTGCTTAATATTTCGCATGGTATTTATACTGATTGTAAATGCGCGCAACACGCCTTCGATATCTCCGGACATCAGTACCACATCTGCTGCCTCAATGGCTACATCGGTACCGGTACCAAGCGCAATTCCCGTATTCGCTGCGGCGAGAGCTGGTGCATCGTTTATTCCGTCACCTACGTACGCGACCTGTGTGCCTTCGGATTGCAACCGGTTAATAGCTTCAAGTTTTTCGCCGGGAAGCACCTCTGCGATCACCTGATCAATACCCAGTTCTGAGGCAACTCGCTGTGCGGTGCTGTTATCGTCACCAGTGATCATTAGCGTTGATATGCCACGTTTCTGCAACGCCTGTATAACTGCGCGCGAGTTGCGCTTTACCGGGTCTGTCACCTCAATTCGTGCTACAAGCTGTCCATCGATAGCAATATAGACGGGCGTGGCCATTGTCAATTCGTTATCCTTACTATTTCCCGCACTTAGTGCAATTGATTCGCGTTGCATAAACCGGCGTGCGCCAATCAGAACATGCCGGCCCTGCACGATGCCGGCAACGCCATAACCCGTATGGGAAACAAAAGAATCGACTGATCCCAATGCCAGTCCTTTGGTTTTAGCGGCTGTTATTAGCGCTTTGCCAATTGGGTGTTCCGATGCGCTTTCTACGGATGCTGCAAGTCGCAGAACTTCATCGCTGTCGAAACCGTTTTCGGTGATGATGTTGGTGAGCTCGGGCAATCCCTCAGTTAGTGTGCCGGTTTTGTCGAAGGCAAAAACGGTTGCTTTTTGTAAGCCCTGAAGTGCGTCACCTTGCCGAAAATATATTCCCTGTTCTGCGGCAGATCCGGTGCCAACCATGATTGAGGTCGGGGTGGCCAATCCCATTGCACAGGGGCAGGCTACAATCAAAACAGAAACCGCGGCAACCAGTGCCAGACCAAGGGTAGGTTCAGGGCCCACGATATACCAGACAATAAAGGTTACCAGCGCTATCAACACAACAAATGGTACGAACACTCCGCTGATTCGATCGACCGTGCTTTGAATAGGTAGCTTCGTCCCCTGTGCGGTTTCAACCATCGTTATAATTTGTGCCAGTACGGTATCTGCGCCAACGCTTAAAGCTTTGTAGGTAAAAGTACCATTCTGGTTGACTGAACCTGCGATAACTTTTGAATCGATAGTTTTATTTACTGGAGTGGCTTCACCGCTGAGCATGCTTTCATTAACGTAAGAGTCACCTGATACCACTACACCATCAACGGCAATAATTTCCCCGGGCTTAATTTGCAGGATATCTCCGGGCACAATTGATTCAACATCAACTACCAGGGTTTCTTCGCCGCGAATTATGGTTGCAGTATTTGGTTTTAATGTAATTAGTTTCTGTATTGCCTCACCGGTTCGTCCTTTTGCACCTGCCTCCAGATAGCGACCCAATAAAATCAAAACAACAATCACTGCCGCTGATTCAAAATAGACGTTCGCAGAACCTGCCGGTAGCAGTTTGCCAAAAAACAAAGAGACCACTGAGTATCCGTACGCGGCCGTCGTACCCAGCGCTACCAGTGAATTCATATCCGGATGACCGCTCAGCAATCGCGGAACACCGATTTTAAAAAAGACCAGCCCGGGGCCGAACAATACAAGTGTTGTTAGAAGAAATTGAATGAGATGGCCGGTGCGTATGCCGATTGTTGTTTCAATTAGATGTTGGATAGCGGGAAACAGGTGAGATCCCATCTCCATTGCAAATACCGGAATAGCCAGAATAAAAGCCAGAATAGTGAGTCGTTTCAGGTCATTTGCATGATCAACTTTATTCTGACCAGTGCTGTCTGACTCTTGCGTGCGCATAGTCGAGAGATAGCCCGACTCAGTCAATGTGCTGGTAACCTCTGTCGGACTTACAATCGATTCTGTGTAAGTGACATCCGCAGTTTCTGTCGCAAGATTTACCGAGGCTTCAGTAACGCCCGGAATAGTTTTTATTGTGCTTTCCACTCGCGCCACACACGAGGCGCACGACATACCGTCAATGGCAATGGAGATAGACTTCACGGCTAATTCTGACCTCGGGTTTATTCGTTCGGCAGTTCAGTCAGTATTTAGCCTCCAGTTACTGGAGGGTCAAATGTTTTTGTCAGACAACGCCATTCTGGCGGCATCTCGTGCTGATCGCCCAATTTTGGTCAGACAATCCTCGGACTCATAGAGGTTGTCACTTTTGCAAAGTTATTGGTTGTCGAAATTGCCAACGATTTTTTCAGAATTTTCTGTAGTCGATTGTCAAAGTGCCCGAATGGTTTTACCGGCGTACCCATCAGTGTAAATGGCACGTGGACTTCTTCGCCGGCAGCCAGTGTCAGCGGGCCGGTTTTCGTCAGCTCAGAGAAATTAAAACGGCCATAGTCTGCTGTGACCGGACTGATCGCGGTGATTGTTGTGCTGCGATCAGACGTATTTTTGATTACAGCCACAATACTCTCTTTGCCCCATTGATGAGCAACTTGTACTTTTAGTTTATCTATCTGTGCAGCGACGGGCGAATTATTATTAACGGTCGAGAAAGCCTCTGCTGCAAGTGCAGGTG
>CAZYRP010000054.1:0-27253 GCA_964649465.1 uncultured Granulosicoccaceae bacterium
GGTGACAAAGTGTTGATGGTTGAAACCGGGCATTTTGCATTTTTATGGCAAAAGCTGGCGTTGAAGCTCGGATTAGAGCCGTCAGTAATCGAAACGGACTGGCGGCGCGGCGCTGACCCTGAAGTCATCGAGCAGGCATTGCGTGCCGATACCAGTCACAGCATTAAGGCCTTGTGCGTTGTGCACAATGAAACATCAACCGGATCAACATCTCGCATTGATGCCGTGCGCCGCGCGATGGATGCGGCAGGTCATCCGGCGCTATTGATGGTGGACACGATCTCGGGGCTTGCATCGGCAGACTTTCAGTTTGATGCCTGGGGTGTTGACGTCGCGATTTCCGGATCACAGAAGGGATTAATGTTGCCGCCCGGCTTATCTTTTAATGCGGTCAGTAAAAAGGCGCTCGAGGTTAGTGCAACATCTGATTTGCCTAAATCCTACTGGCAGTGGGATGAAATGATTGAAGCGAACAAGCGTGGTTATTTTCCCTACACACCATCCACCAATTTGTTGTTCGGCCTGGCTGAGGCGATAGACATGCTTAATGAAGAGGGATTGGAAAACGTTTTTACCAGGCACCACCGCCATGCCGCTGCTGCCCGTAAAGCGGTTGTTGCGTGGGGCCTTGAAGTACAGTGTCAGGTAGACACAGAATACTCCCCTGTTCTGACCGCAGTGCGTGTTCCAGAGAACTGCGATGCAGACCATTTACGTGCAGTAATACTCACACACTGCAATATGTCGCTTGGCAACGGATTGTCTAAAGTGCAGGGCAAGGTGTTTAGAATCGGACATCTGGGTGACATCAATGATGTGACGCTGCTCGGTACATTGGCTGGAATAGAAATGGGCCTGCATTTGGCAGACATACCGCACCAGTCTGGTGGAGTGCAAGCTGCAATGGATTATCTAAAGACCACTGGTCAGAAGTTAACCAGGGCCGCATAGTACGATTTACGGATATTGGAAGGTAGTATGAAGAAGTAACGTTGTACAACCCGTTCGCGAGAGCGATCTTTTACTGGAGGAAAGTTAGATGAAGAAAAGAATACTGTTTAGTGCGGTGTTTGGGGCGGCGCTGGCGTTGTGTGCAGGCCCGGCATCGGCCGAAAAAATGATACTCAAATTTGGTCATGTTGGTGCACCCGGGTCGTTATTCGAGGCATCGGTTAATGAGTTTGTAAAAAACGCAAATGCGCGGCTTGGAGACAAGGCTGAGGTACAGGCATTTGGCTCATCGCAACTCGGCAAAGATAAAGAGCTTTTGCAAAAGCTTAAGCTTGGCCAGATCACGTTCTCATTGCCGTCGTCGGTTATGTCTTCGGTGGCAGATGAATTCGGGGTCTTTGAGATGCCTTACATTGTGCAGTCACGTGATCACATGAAGGCTATTCAGGCGGAACTCGGTGAAAGCGTATTTAACGCAGCAGCTGAAGCAAAGGGCTATAAAATCCTAAGTTTTTATGAGAATGGCTTCAGACACATAACCAACAATACACGGCCTGTGAATGTTCCGGCAGATCTTGAAGGCATCAAGCTGCGCACACCAAACGGTGAATGGCGTGTAAAAATGTTCCAGCTCTACGGTGCAAACCCGACGCCAATGGCATTTTCGGATGTGTTTACAGCGTTAAAGACCAGCGTTATTGACGGCCAGGAAAACCCGTACGCACAAATCTGGTCCGCTAAATTTCAGGAAGTGCAAAAGTATCTGTCGATCACCGGGCATGTATACACCCCGGCTTACGTATTGGTTTCAGCTAAAAACTTCGCCAAACTGCCGGAAGATATTCAGGCAGACCTGATGGCCGCTGCAGCGGAGTCTCAGGATGCGGTCTATGAAATGGCAGCAAAGCTTGAAACTGACTTGCTTGGAAACCTTGAAACAGCCGGCATCAAAATAAACGAAGCGGATAAGGCTGCCTTCATTGAAGCGTCGAAACCCATCTACGATGAATTTTCTACATCAGTAGACGGCGGAGCCGATCTGATCAGTCAGGTGCAGGCACTCGCGAAGTAGCTGTTAAAGCGCACACCGCCTGGTTGCAGTAAATGGTGTGGGCTAACAGCAAACACTACCCAACCGCTGCCTGTTCAGGCAGCGGCATATAAATCTGTTACCGCTGGAACTGTTACTTCTGGAGAGCATTTTGAATCGAGTTTCCCTGCTGCTCGAGCGATTGCTTGAGCTGATCCTGATGTTGCTAATGATATCGCTGACTACAGTAGTAGTGGTTGCGGTTGTCTACCGCAAACTTGATGCATCGCTCTCATGGTACGACGAAGTTGCAAGCGTAATGCTCGCATGGATTACCTATTATGGCGGGGCTTTAGCCGTTATAAAACGCAAGCACATCGGTTTTGACAGTGTGTTGCTGGCTGTACGGATGCCGGTACGCATGTATCTGGCTGTTTTTGCAGAGCTGGTTTTTATTGCGTTCTTCGTGTTGCTGGCATGGGCTGGCTGGCAGGTGTTGTTGATTCTGGAAGGGGACTCTCTGGTCAGCTTACGATGGGTACCAGTGCAGTTCACACAGTCGGTTATACCGATCGGTGCGGTACTTTTTATCATATGCGAATTGTTAGCTGCACCGACTTATTTCAAAATGGTGGCCGCAGGACAGTCGGCCGAGCATCTTGAAATAGAAGCAGAAATAGAAGCTGAGATGAAACGCCAATGATGATACTTGGTATTTTTATCGTTCTGCTGGTGCTCATATTCATTAATGTACCTATCGCGGTCGCATTGGCCGTTGCCGCGGTGGTCGGACTGTGGGCTACCGAAGGTGCAGGGTCACTGGTAACCGTAGCCCTCGACATGTATGACGGGTCGACTAAATTTTCACTAATTGCTATTCCGATGTTTGTACTGGCCGGCGCCATAATGAATGCCGGTGGCATAACGGACAGGCTCATCAACTTTGTTGCGGCCCTCATTGGCTTTGTACGCGGTGGCCTTGGGATGGTTAATATCGGCGTGTCGTTGTTTTTTGCAGAAATATCCGGCTCAGCTGTCGCCGATGTGGCAGCGCTTGGCTCGGTGATGATTCCACAGATGAAGAAGCGCGGGTATTCCGCTCCGCTATCTGCAGCCATTACATCCTCCTCTGCATCGCTCGCTATCATTATTCCGCCGTCAATACCGATGATTGTCTACGGCGTTTCTGCCAACGCCAGTGTCGAGCAATTGTTTGTTGCAGGTCTGGTTCCGGGTTTATTGGGTGCTGCGGGTCTTATGGGGGTTGCCTATGGCTTTGCTCGAAAGTACAACCTGCCCACTGAAGAAGCTTTTGATACCAAGCGGGTAAAAGAAACATTTATTGACGCACTTCCAACGTTTCTGCTGCCAATTATTATCCTTGGTGGTATTTTTGGAGGCTTTGTTACTGCAACTGAAGCGGCTGGATTAGCTGTTGTTACAGCAATTGGTTTAAGCCTTTACTATCGCGAGGTTAATTTTAAGAGGCTGCGTGCTGCGATGATTGAAGGCGGCATACAAACCGCAGTAGTGATGTTGCTTGTGGCAGCTTCGGTATTGATGGGTGGATTTCTTACCCGTGCACAAGTGCCGCAGGAACTCGCCCAGTCAATGATGGAGCTGACCAGTAACAAAAACGTCATTCTCATGATTCTGAATGTGTTTTTCCTTATTATCGGTTTTTTCCTCCATTCGGTGGCTGCCATCATACTGGTAGTACCAATTGTGGTACCACTGATTGAGCTTGTCGGAATCGATCCGGTTCACTTCGGGCTGATTGTTACACTGAACCTTGCAATTGGCCAGCAAACACCCCCGGTTGCTTCTGTGCTGATAACGTCGTGCTCTATAGCAAAAGCAAATATATGGGATGTCTCAAAAGTTAATGTTTATTTTGTTGGCGTGTTGTTTCTGGTGCTGATGTTATGTACCTACGTACCGGCAGTGCCGATGTTTCTGGTGGAATATTTTTATCGATAACGAACACCCACATGAATGAAGGGATTCTGTATCTGCACGAGTGTACAACCGCTCTTTACAACAGTTACTGTGAAAGATACGTAAAATATACCGTTAGCTTTACTAGCTGTGAGCTGATTTACTAAAGTCCCAGTGCGAGAGCCCGGTTTTGTTACCCATACACCATCGACCATGGCTGATGGAGAAGCGGACAATAACTTTCCAGCCATGGCATTCTCCGGGTCGTTTCCCAGGGCCATATCCTATGTTGTTAGATAAAGATCTTTTTGAAGGACTGGGCAACGCAGTACATCTGAGCGCGGGTGGCGAAACACCGATGCTTCATTCGCACCGGGATGCTTTTGAAGAGTTTATGCAACACAAAGCTCGCGGAGAAAGGGCGAGGTCGCTAATCCATGAAACTCTGCTTAAAACCCGGGAACAATGCGCTCAATTATTTAGTGTTGACGCATCGGAAATTACATTCCTGTCGTCAACATCCGAAGGAATTAACATCGTCGCTTACGGTCTTGACTGGAAGGCTGGCGACAATGTAGTTATCGCAGATGTCGAGTTTGGTTCTGGAGTCTATCCATGGACCGTACTTCAGCAGCAGGGAGTTGAAGTCAGAATTGTGCGCCACAAAGACTGGCAGATTTCTATCAATGACATTGCGGCGCAGATAGATTCCAACACCAGGCTGGTGCTAATGAGCCACGTAAGCATGTTCACCGGACAACGCATTCCGCTAAAGGAGCTTGCGGACGCAGTTCATGAACGAGGTGCTGCTCTGGTACTCGATGCAACACACGCGGCTGGTGTGGTGCCTGTTGATGCTTCGTGCGCTGACGTCGTGATAAGCAGTTGTTACAAGTGGCTGCTTGGCACCCACGGAACTGCCGTGTTTTATTGGAACAGAGAGCGTCTGCCTGACCTGGCTACACCTTTCCTTGGTTGGAATAGTGCCGAAACTGCGGGTGGATGGAAGGATCCTTTGACCATGAAACAGCGCGCTGATGCTATGCGCTTCATTCCCGGTAACCCGAACTATCTTGGCATATATATTCTTAACAACGCATTGCAAAATTTGCTGCCACTGGGACAGGACGCTATCGAGCAACATGCTCTCAATCTAACTGGCAGACTTCGCGACGGAATTATGAAGCTCGATCTTGAGCGACTTCAATTAACCATGATGACTGCGGCCGAAGACAAACACAGAGCGGGTAATATTTGCATAATGTCTGACAGGGTTGATGAACTTTCTGCACAATTAAGGGATCGTGGCATACTGGTCTGGGGAACCTATGGCAGTGATTCGCGGCTTCGAATTTCTGCACATGTGTACAACGACGAAACAGATATTGACGCTTGTCTTGAAGCCTTGAGCAGTCTCGACTGAAACAAAAAATTCTTTTTCTGAAAAAAAAGATGGTCCAGTTCTGAATTCGCCCTGTTTAAACTGACTTCAAATAAGAATGTTACAATTGTGTTTTCTGAGAGTAATTCACGCTATAAAATTTCGAAACCAGGTAACTCTTACGTCATCAACAATAACCGGGAATTAGAATAATGAAAAATACGGCATATCTGGGACTGATTTTCGTTGTATTAATGGCAACAGGGTGTGCGTCCAGGCAAATTGATATCCCAAACCTTGAAAGTTCTTCGACCTTCATCGTTGAAGATCTTAGGCCGGATGCTGAAAAGGTTGATAAAGTCTTTAGTTTACTAATTGGCACAGAATCATATGGTATCTTCAGGCGTGGTGACAAATGGGTTGAACCGAATCCCACGCGTTTCTTTCAGCACAAAATCTACGAAAAATATCCTGAAGCGAACAGCCAGCCGGATGTTAAGATTCATCATTTGGTTGTTTACGAAAATGCCGGGTCACAGCTTAGCCGGGGAGTAATAGGAGGTGTGCTTGGAGGAGTCATTGGGGGGATAATCGCATCGAGTACAGCGAAGTACGGTGTAGATGGAAAGGCGAGTTTAACAACCGTTGAAGAATTTAATTCGTTTGAAAAAGAATATCAAAGAGCGCAGTACACGGCGGAAGAGAATCCAGGTAAAGGCAGTGTATACAGAGTTTATTTTGAAGCAGAAATAGATGGTAAAAGGACATTTGCAACTACTATTACACCAGTTAAACTTCCCAAGGATAATACTAAGAGCTCACATGCTGTTGCCCTGGAAACGGCAATGGCCTTTCTTTTGGATCAATACTAACCCGGATTATTCACGGGATTCACGGCATCTAGCTTGATCTTTGATTCCACAGTAATTTTTTTCTCTTGTGAATATCAATAAGTATTCAACGCGAGAAGAAAAATCCCTGTGAAAACAAATCTCGGCGCGATACGCTCGCGATACCAGGAATAATTCGGGCTAAGAAGTAAGTGAGACTGGAGTACACTGCCAGTCAACCTTTAACTGAGCGCATTGATACGGTCAGTCACCGCATACAACAATGGCAGGTTCAATTACACCTGGATTTGGATCAACCCTGCCAAAAATCGGCATAAGAGATAATTGATTTATGAGCACGTCAAACAGGTATCAGTCTCAATGAATAAGACGGTTGTCGTGACTGGCGGCACGCGGGGTATTGGTTCTGCAGTATCGCGAGTACTCGCCGCTTCCGGATGGCAGGTAATTGCAGCCACTATTTCTCAGGAAGAGATAGATGTTTTCGATGGATCCGCTGATATTGCTTTGAGTCTGCTTGACGTCACAGATGACGCATCCGTTAACGCACTATTTAGCGAACTGAGCCAACTGGATGCATTGGTGAATTGCGCTGGTATCCTGCACCGTGGTGCAGAGTATGATCTTGAGGTTTTCCAGAGAGTTATAGATGTAAACCTGACCGGTACCATGCGCTGTTGCGTTGCCGCGCAGCCACTTCTGGCTTCCAGCAAAGGGTCGATCGTAAACACTGCTTCAATGTTAAGTACTTTTGGCGGGCCATTGGTGCCGGCTTACTCGGCTTCCAAAGGCGGGGTCGCGCAGTTGACCAAAGCCCTTGCAGGCAAATGGGCTGAAAACGATATCCGCGTAAATGCGGTTGCACCAGGCTGGATTGAAACTGAAATGACACAGGGATTAAGAGATGCGCCGGAACGAAGTGAAACGATATTGAATAGAACTCCTATGAAACGCTGGGGCAAAGCAGAAGAGGTTGGTAACCTTGTTAAATGGTTACTATCTGATGACGCGAGTTTTGTTACCGGATCAATTTATCCTGTAGATGGCGGATACAAGGCAATATAAATTTGCATCAGTGTGCAGCCACCAACAACTTGAAAAAACCATGACTGAGAAAAAAACATACGACGCAAGAACACCGTATCAATTGCCTTTTCCAAAGGATGCATTAACAGAAATTGTGGTACCCGACGCAATTCCCGAGGACGAACGCCTGTGGGTACCGCAAGCCGAGAATGTATGGTTCCGACCTTTGTGCCTAAGTCGCTCACAGGGTTATTGGATGAACTTGTTAAAAGTTACGCAGTCGGGGGTACTTTCGCGACATCGGCATCCACAGCCAGTCCACGGTTGGGTATTAAAAGGGCGGTGGCATTATCTTGAACATGACTGGATGGCTGAAACGGGATCTTATGTATACGAACCGCCAGGCGAGACACATACTTTGGTTGTACCTGAAGGTGTTGACGAGATGATCACGTATTTTCAAGTTAATGGAGTTATGTGTTATGTAGATCCATGGGGTGAGGTTTTGGGTTATGAGGATGTATTTACCAAGATCGATCTGTGTCGAGCTCACTATACCGAGGTCGGTCTGGGAGAAGATTTTGTAGATCAATTTATACGTTAATCCGGATAACTCGATGGCTATGCCCGCCTCGTTGTGACCACCGCGCTATTCTATGGCCGATAGATATAACTAATTGGCAGTACCGCCAATCCACAAGATTTACTCTTTAGTCATGCCACGTATAAACAGCAGCATCTGCTTGTAGGCTGCTGAATTTAAAAGCATTTATCAAAAGATGACACTATGGATTGAATTTTACTAAACCGTTCAGTAAAGTATAGATAACTCCTTACGGGCGGGAACTCATGTTAAGAGAGGTTGCAGAGGGCAAGTGGGTAGCGTCGTTCCGTCGCGCATTTGCTCTCAATGGAATTGCAGAAGGTGTAACTGTTGCAGTTGTGGCAGAGACACAGTCCCGGCCTGTGTTAATTCAGTTGTGTGGGCTTGCGTTGTTTGAGCTCGGTGCAGAATACTCAACGATCGTGTTACCCACGCCACCTCAAACAGCACCTGTACCGGTAAAATCCACAGGTGCATCGAACGCCATACAGGGTATACGCCATGTTGTTGAAGCTCTGAAGCATGTCGACGTTATCGTCGATGTCACCGTTGAAGGCATGCTGCACGCTGAGGAATGGCCGGAAATTGAAGAGGCAGGCACACGACTTTTTGTCGTTTGTAACGAACACCCTGAAATTCTCGAACGCACTGAACCTCGTGCGGAACTTGGGCCCAAAGTACAGCTCGGTATCGATATGCTGAGTGCTGCCAAAGAAATGAGGGTTACAAGTAAATCTGGTACCGACCTTACTATCGATGTTCAAAACGCACCTTGCGGCGGCACACCCGGTTTTACAACGCGTGCGGGTGGAGTGGCTCACTGGCCTGGTGGTTTATGTTTGTGTTTTCCGGGTGAGGGTGCTGTTAATGGTCGCATTGTGATGGCACCGGGTGATATGAATTTAACGTTCAAAGACTACCTGCGCGATTCTATCGACCTGACTATAGAAAAAGATTTTATAACATCAATTGATGGCGATAACGTCGATGCCGATCTGTTTCGCGAGTATCTGGCAGCGTGGGATGACCCGGTCGCTTATGGTATGAGCCATGTTGGCTGGGGTATGAATCCGTACGCGCGATGGGAGTCGATGGCCCTTTACGATAAGCGTGATGTGCAGGCTACAGAGTTTCGTGCATGGGCTGGTAATTTTTTATGGTCTGCGGGATCCAACCAGTATGCCGATCGATTTACCTTAGGCCATTTCGATTTGCCGATGCGTCGATGCACGATAACGCTTGACGATAAGCCCGTTGTTATAGAGGGCAGATTACAGGGCGAGCTCGCCTGATGCATTTTAAAAACGCCGGATCTGGAAACGTCTATTTTGAAAACGCATGTACTAAAGACCCAGGTTTTAAGGAAACCCGTGATGAGTGATTTCAGAGACTATTATGATACGTCGAACTTCAGCGAGCAGCATATTAAAATGCTCGATAAGATTAATGAGCTGGGACCGGGCTTTGCAGAACGTGCGGTTAATTCTGATCTCAATGCAGAGTTCCCTACCGAGAATTATCAGAAACTTGCTGAACACGGATTTTTAAAGCTCGTTATACCAGAAGAATTTGGGGGTTATGGTTTTTCCCTTGGCGAATACGCCACTATCGGTGCTGAAATTGGCAAATACTGCGGTGCTTCTGCGCTAACATTCAACATGCACACCTCATCAATGATGTGGCTGCGATTTATGTATGAAATGCCGCATCTCACACCGGAAGAAAAAAACGCTTTTGCAAAAATGCGTGAAGCTCAGTTTCCCAAAGTAGTAAACGACAATGCTATTTTTTCTCAACCTATTTCGGAAGGTGGTGTTAACTGGACTTCTGATCCGATTAAAACCAACTGCAAAAAGGTCGACGGTGGCTGGGTAATCAATGGCTTTAAAAAATTTGCCTCACTGGCGGGACACTGTGACTATTATTCAATTGTCTGCACAGAACATTTCGATGGCCAGGAGCCGCGCCACGAAGACACCATGGATTTTGCCGTTCACAAAGATTGCAAAGGCCTATCTGTAGTTGGCGACTGGGATCCATTAGGTATGCGTGGCACCGTCTCACGTGACCTGGTGCTCAAAGACGTTTTTGTCTCAGAAGATGATCTGATGATGCCCGCCGGGGTTTTTGTAAAAACCCTGCCACAGTGGCCTGCAATGATGGCGACTTTAACACCTGCATACATGGGTGTGGCGCAGTCGGCCTATGATTTTACCGTGAACTACCTGCGCGGCGACTTGCCAGGCATGCCGCCTGTTGACAGGCGGGTTTATCCAACCAAGCGTTCTACTGTAGCGCGCATGTATCAAAAGCTAACTGAGATGCGCACTCTATGGGCCGCTGCATTTTTTGAAGCCAGGCCAATGCCGTCGAAGGCGGAAGTAATGCGGCTTTATGCCGCACAATACTCAGTGATGGAAGGCGTGCAGGAAGTTGCTGCGATGGCCATTCGCACCTGTGGTGGTCAGTCAATGCTTAAAACCCTGCCGTTAGAACGCATTTATCGTGATAGTCGTTGCGGCGCATTGATGCTGCCGTATACAACCGAGATAATGGAAGACTATTTGTCCATGATGTCCGTCTATGACATGGATGAGATAGATACAGCACCAAACGATACGGTCTCGGCACGTACATCCTTGTGGCGTCCTTATCAGGGCGATGAATCCACTGACGCGCAGCAGAGAACTGCTTAAGCCACTATGTTGCAGCATAAAGCCAACAGTTCAACAGAAGTCGAAGATGCGGATGCCGCCTGGGCATACATACGTGAATTTGGATCAGAATGGCATCCGGATATACTAACTGCCACACAATCGGTCGATGCATCAGGTGCTGTTGTCAGAGAGTTTACCGGATCAGATGGCGCACTCTATCGTGAACAAAGAACCTACTTCAGCGACACTGATCATCTGTTGCGCTATACCCTGACTGACGGTATTGCAGGCGTTGAAGGGTATTGTGGCGAAGCATCTGTATTGAACGCTACGGTTACCTGGTCCTGCAGTTTTAAGGCAGAAAGCGATATCGGGTCAACGGTATCTGACGGATCAAAAGCTATTTTTGACAACGGCCTGCAATGGCTGAAGCGCAATATAAAGCAGCCCGATAAAAAGCGACAGGATAAAAAGAAATCTAATGCTATAAAAAACAACACTGCGCCACAGCGAGAAACTATTGCAGGGTTAGCTGAGCTCTCGGTACTTACCACGGTGCCAGCCGGGCAGCCTTGCTGGACGCTCGTGCTGTTTATACACGGCATTGGTGGAAACGCCGGCAACTGGAAGGAGCAACTCAAAGCACTGGGACCATCTTATGCAGCAGCAGCGTTGGACTTGCGCGGGTATGGTAAAAGTGAGAGAGGAAACTCCCAAACTCGTATTGATGATCACTGCGCAGATATTAACAGGGTGATGAAGCACTTCGGCGCACGCAAGCTGGTGCTGGTGGGGCTCAGCATGGGGAGCTGGATTGCGACAAGTTTTGCTATGCGCCACCCGCAGTTGTTAGCAGGTCTGGTGCTGGCTGGTGGTTGTACCGGAATGTCGGAAGCTGATGCTGATGAACGAAATCGTTTCCTTGCGGCGCGCGCAGAACCTTTGGCTAGTGGCAGGACACCGAGAGATTTTGCACCTGATGTTGTGAAGGTTATTGCCGGGCCCAATGCCACTTCAAAGCAGCGAGACATTCTACACCGCTCAATGGCATCCATCACCAGTGACACATACCTTGACGCGCTGAATTGCTTTACCAAGCCGGTAGAGGTGTTCGACTTTACTCGAATTAATTGCCCTGTTCTACTGATGACCGGTGAACACGACAAGCTTGCACCGCCGGCTGAAATCAGACAAATCAGTTTGCGTGTTTTTGGTGAAATCACAAGCACTGGTAAGTTGCCGGATATTTGTTTTGAAGTGATTGAAGGTGCGGGGCATCTTTGTAATTTAGAAAACTCAGCCGAGTTTAATCACCAGCTTACCGCGTTCCTTGGCCGTATACCCGGAGCGGTCGTAGCAAAGGCTCTCAGCCGCGAATCCATGCGGGAAGTTAAGAACAGGAATATTCTCGATGCAGCATTACGGGAGTTCAGCTCAGAGGGCTACGACGGTGCATCAATGAATAATATTGCAGAGCGTGCTCGAGTGTCTAAACCTACTTTGTATCAGTACTTTGGTGATAAAGAAGGTTTGTTCGCCGCGGTGTTGCAGGAGGGTTGCGAACATATCACCACGCCATTGTCGTCACCTGACGGAAAACTGGTAGACAGACTTTGGAATTTCAGCTGGGTGTATGCAGACTTTGTGTTGCGCACAGACATGCTATCGCTGGCAAGACTGGTTCTGGGGGAGGCATCAAGAAGGCCGCAGATTGCTGAGACATATCACCAGGCCGGGCCCGGTAAAGCGTTCAAAAGTCTGGTTAACTTCATAAAAGAATGCGAGGCTTCCGGTGAGCTTGAAGTCGATGATGTAGAGTACGCAGCGCAGGATCTCTGGTCTTTAATTTTGTCTGGTCCACGTGATCATCATTTGCACTTTGTTGAACAGGTTCCAGACAGACAACAACTGCTGCGTTCCATAAGCCACGGATTGCGAATCTTTATAAAAGTATATTCAACTGAAGTACAAAACGATCTTGCAGCGATTGACAAAAAAGTCAGCAGTTTCATTCCAATAACACGATTAACAGGGGACTGACATAACGTGCCAGATAATAATCGCTTTGTGACCATTGCCGTTGTTGATACAAACGGTCTGCTTAGAGGGCAAAAGATTGCCGCACAGGGTCTCGAGAATATCCTGAAAAATGGCATGGGTATGGCACCTGCGCAATTGGCACTTGACCCTACCGATGAAATTCTGCCAATTCCCGGTGTAACCGACGATGATGCTGACTTTCACGATTCTGTATTGCGTGTGGACGCTGCTACCCCCAGAACAATGCCATTTGAACGTGCAGAGGATGCACAACTCTACCTTGCCGAGTTCAGCGGTGATGCCGAAGGGCTTTGTCCACGGTCAATATTGCGTAAACAATTAAATCGTGCGGAATCAATGGGGCTGCAACCGCGATATGGCTTTGAACAGGAATTCACTGTATTCAATGAAACCAGTGAAACACTCGCAGCGAAAAATTTTGACAATCTAACTACCGCTACAGAGTATCCCAGTCATGACCTGATCATCTATCAGTCCATACAATCAGACCTGTATGCAGAAGTTGCAGATTTGTGCGAGACCATGGGCGTACGGCTTGCCAAAATGCACGAAGAAATTGGTGGCGGCTTTATGGAGTGTTGCATTGAGGCGAATACAGGCCTTGAATCTGTTGATCAGCTGATTCTACTGCGCAACTTTTTAAAAGTGCTTGCTGTGCGTCGTGGACAAACTGTGAGCTACATGCCGCGGTGGTCAGAAGAGGCGGACAGTCAGTCTACCCATATACATGTGTCTATGTGTGATAGTAAGGGAACGCCGCTTTTCTTTAGCGCTAATGACGAGCATCACATGTCAGATACTTTTCGGCATTTCATCGGCGGCATGCAGCGATACCTGCCGGAGATGATGCTTGTTTTTGCGCCGACGGTAAATTCATGGCGCCGATTCGCGGAGGGCACATTTGCACCTCCTGCTTTTACATGGGGCATTGAGAACCGTACAACTGCCTTTCGTGTTGTAGGCGAAGGCGAGCAATCTCGACGTGTAGAAAATCGGTTACCCGGATCTGATGCAAACCCGTATTTGTTTAGTGCGGCGACTCTGGCCGCGGGGCTCAGTGGTATAGAAGAAAAGCTTGAGCCAACTGCACCAACTGTTGGCAATGGCTATATACCAGGTGCTGGAGAGGGTGTGCCACTTCCGCCAGATATGCAGTCTGCGATTGATACGCTCACATCATCTGTGCAGGCACGCAAAACACTGGGTGATCAGTTTGTCGAGGCGTTTGTATCTACGCGGTCAGCACAGCTTGAGAGCTTTAAAGACAAAACACTGATCGACGAACGAAAACGATTTTTCGAGTTGGGGTAGTAATTCGATGAAAGAAGAATTCTTAAACGCAATGTCCAAGGCGGCTAACTCCGTTACCGTCGTTACTACTGATGGTGAAGCTGGCAGAGTTGGCGTTACCGTCTCCGCCATGTGTTCCGTGTCCGCCGACGGACCGGCGCCATCGCTGCTGGTATGTGTGCATGAGCAGTCGCCAGCCTGTACGGCGATAAGCCAGAACCGCGTTTTCTGTGCCAATTTGCTGGGTGCTGAGCAATCCTATATTTCCGATAGTTTTGCCGGTCGATCCCGTCTTAAAGGCGAGGACAAATTTGATTGCGCAGTGTGGCTTACGCAGGTGACCGGAGCACCGGTTTTACAGGCATCATTGGCAAGCTTCGATTGTCATGTGCAGCAGGAGTTTCAAATCGGTACGCACAAAGTATTCATCGGTAAACTGGCACACGTCACTTGTGACAACATTAGAAAACCGCTCGTTTATCATGATCGAAGTTACGGTATGCCGCATAGTCTTTCCAGTGGGTCTGCTTCTGCGTGACATTAACGATCGGCATTCTTGCATATAACCGGCCCGTTTCGGGGACGCTATTTGTCGCTAACTTCATGGCATCATCTTATAGCATCTGGCATGCTTAAAACGCCAACAGATTTCTAACACATCTGACTACACAGCTTCACACAGAGAGGATTTAAAGATGAAAAAATTACTTACTGCTGCCGTTACCGCTGCAGCGTTTCTTGCAGGGATCGCTCCTGCGCAGGCAGAGTATCCAACTGCACCAGTACAGTTTGTTGTGCCTTTTCCACCCGGTGACTTCGAAGACATTCTCACCCGAATGATCGCCAAAGAGATGGAAGCACAAACAGGGGTTTCTGCATCAGTGGTCAACAAGCCTGGCGGCGGCGATGGTCCGTTTCCGGGTGCGCTTGAAGTATTGAGTGCTCCGAACGATGGTTCAGTTATCGGATCCTTCGTAAATGCAGTTACCGTTATAGGACCACAAATTGATATTGGTATAGAGGAAGACAGTTTTGTACCTGTCGGTATCTTTTTGACCTACCCGTTTGTGCTTGCTGCCAGTGGTGATGCGGGTTATAGCAATATGGCAGAGTTAGCCGAACATGCAAAAAATGAAGATGTAGTTTTGGGACACTTTGGAGCGGGCCTTACTCCTACACTGGCCACATTTGCAGCTGCAGAGTCTTTGGGTTTTGAGTACGCCGATGATTCAGCCTATGATCTACTCGATTGCAATACCCTGGCATCGGGTGATGCTGATGTAATCAATACGACGCTGGCTCTGATCGAACCGTGTCTGGATGATCTGAACATACTTGCAAATATAGGTGTCGAAACCATCCCCAAGCTCGACGGTGTGAAAACTCTGTCAGAGCAATCAGGGATCAACGATATTGAATTATGGAACGGTTTATTTGTAACTAAAGGCACTTCACAGGAAGTTATTGATGTATTGGAGAAGATTGCTTCAGAAACAATGGCTGGCGAACAGGCACAAACGCTGATGAAAGAAACTGGTGCGCGTGTTTACTGGAAAGGTGCAGAGGAATCTGCGGCGGTTATAGCCAGCTCTCGCGAGCAATTTGCAGAGCTTGAGGCCGTAATTGCTAAATAACTGTGTTAAGAGTGGTCGGCTACACCGACCACTCTAATCTGTAGTGTAGTTAATTTGAGATTGCGGCAGCATATCTCTACCTCAGCATTTCATTCTGGTATTTAGCTCAGATGCGCTGTTGCCTCTATCTCAACAATGGCGTCATCCTCTATTAGCTCGGATACCACCACCATAGACATTGCGGGAAAGTGCTTTCCGAATACCTCACGATAGACTTTACCTACCTCCGCCTGATTTTCAAGATAGACTCGCTTGTCAGTCACAAACCAGGTCATGCGTGTTACATCGGTCGGTTCGCCTCCCGCGGCTTTTACTATATCTGCAATATTTTGAAGTGCCTGACTCATTTGTGCTACGAAATCATTTTTGACCAGGTTTTTATTTGCATCCCATCCTATCTGTCCACCGATGTGTAGTGTTCCATCTTTGGTGAGCATGCCGTTGGCGTAGCCCTTTGCCGGTAGCCAGCCTTCAGGATGAATAGTTTGATGGGTCACGTATTGCTCTCCATTAGTGTTTTAATTGTCGGTTGATATCTGCAGGCCCGGATGCGGTTATGTGCTTTTTTGCTATTTTTCAATTTACATACAGGCAACGCAACCTTTGTAGTCAAGCTTGTTTTAAGCGGAAGCGCTGAATCTTACCGGTAGAGGTTTTCGGCAAATCGTCTCGAAATACTATGCTTCTTGGGTATTTATAGGGCGCGATGTTTGATTTGACGTGATTCTGCAGTGCCTCAATCAGTTCATCTGAGCCCGTATGCGACTCGTTTAAAACTATATGAGCTTCCACCAGCATGCCGCGTTTTTCACTGGGTATACCGATTACGCCAACTTCTGCAACTGCATCATGAGAGAGCAGGGCGGCTTCAACTTCAGGGCCTGCAATGTTGTATCCCGCCGATACAATCATGTCGTCGTTACGGGCTGCGAAGTGAAAGTATCCTTCTTCATCCTGTACAAAAGTATCACCGGAAATATTCCAGCCGTTTTGTACATACTCTGTCTGACGTTCGCCGCGCAGGTAGCGACAGCCCGTTGGACCCCTGACTGCAAGCCGCCCCATTGTACCGCGTACTGCTTCACTACCGTCTTCAGCCAACACTTTGGCTTCATAACCACTCACCAGCTTTCCGGTGCAGGCCGGACGATGGTCTTCAAAACGGTTTGAAATAAAAATATGCAGTAGTTCAGTAGCACCGATGCCATCCAGCATTGGCTTACCGGTCTTTGAAATCCATGCTTCGTATATTGGTGCGGGAAGTGTTTCACCGGCCGACACCGCGGCACGCAGGCTCGAGAGATCTGCACCATCTTCCATGGCCTGCAGCATAACGCGATAGGCCGTCGGTGCCGTGAAGCAAACTGTAGCCTTATATTTTTCAATGATCTCAACCATATTGGGTGGTGAAGCCTGTTCCAGCAGAGTTGCCGTTGCACCAAATCGCAATGGAAAAATGGCAAGCCCGCCGAGACCAAACGTAAACGCCAGTGGAGGAGAGCCTACGAAAACATCTTCAGGCCCCACATCCAGAACTTCTTTGGCGTATCCGTCGGCTATGATTAACAGATCGCGATGAAAGTGCATAGTGGCTTTTGGCTCACCGGTTGAGCCTGAGGTAAAACCGAGCAGGGCGACATCATCCTGAGTTGTATTGATACATTGGAATGACACCGGTTTTTCAAGTGCAAGCCGGTCAAGCTCAGCGTCATGGTTGGAGCTGCCATCGAAAGTCATTACCTGCTTTAAAATAGTTGTTTGAGTTGCTGCGGTTTCAAGTTCATCCGTTAAGCGTGAATCGCATAGCGCAAACTCTATTTCTGCTTTGTCTATGTATTTTTTAAGCTCACCGGCACGCAACATTGGCATGGTATTTACCACCACCGCACCGGCTTTTGTCGCGGCCAGCCAGCAAGCGACCATGGCCGGGTTATTTGCTGAACGAATCAATACCCGGTTTCCAGGTTTTACACCCAGGTCGTCAACTAACACATGGGCGAGGCGATTAGTCCAGTCGGTTAATTCTTTGTAAGTGCGTCTGCGTCCGTTGCCAATCAAGGCGACATTATCACCAAAGCCTGCTTCAACTACCGCATCTGTTAATTCATATCCTGCATTGAGGTTTTCGGGATAGGGAAAGTTGTCCAGTAACAGATCGGGCCATTGTTCCTTCGGCGGCAGGTTATCTCTTGCGAACGTGTCGATATGTGCTGATGATAATGCAGTCATGACTTGTCTGCCTCAAACTGGGCCATTGTCTGGCGCGCTATAATGAGTTTTTGAACGTCCGATGCGCCTTCGTAGATTCTAAGCGCACGAATTTCTCTATACAGGCGTTCAACCGTGTTGCCGGATCGAACTCCTTCTCCTCCGTAGAGTTGTACTGCCTTGTCAATAACCGACTGTGCCTGCTCTGTAGAAAAGAGTTTTGCCATTGCAGCCTCCCGGCTGATACGCGCAGCTCCCGAATCTTTTGTCCAGGCGGCGCGGTAAATGAGAAGTGCAGAAGCATCGATATCCATCGCCATATCTGCAATGTGTCCCTGAACCATTTGCAGATCGAACAAGGGTTTATCTGCGACGTGTCGAGAAGTTGCCCGCACGAGCGCTTCATCTAGCGCGCGTCGTGCAAAACCGAGTGCGGCAGCAGCAACTGTAGATCGAAAAACATCAAGTACTGACATGGCGACTTTGAAGCCCTGACCGGGGCTGCCAAGCATCGCTGTTTTTGGTATGTGGCAATCGCTAAAGCGAAGCCGCGCAAGCGGGTGAGGTGCGATTGTCTCAAGCCGCTCTGCAATTTCAAAACCTTCGAGATCCGGTGTGACAATGAAAGCAGAGAGTCCACGCGCACCAGGTGCTTCACCAGTGCGTGCAAACAGGGTATAAACATCGGCAATACCGCCATTGGAAATCCATGTCTTCTCACCATTGAGCACATAGCTGTCACCGGCATCTGTGGCAGTCATTGTGGAATTGGCAACATCTGATCCTGATTGCGGCTCTGTCAATGCAAATGCAGCGATAGCTTTACCTGCGCGAGTTAATGGCAGCCAGGTTGCCTTTTGCTCTGCAGTGCCAAAAAGTGAGATTGCACCGGTACCAAGCCCCTGCATAGCAAATGCAAAGTCGGCTAAGCCGTCATGGCGGGCCAGAATCTCACGGGCAAGACAAAGGCTGCGCAGATCAAGTTTGCCATCTTCGCCGGCAGTGCATTCAAGCACACCTATAGATCCAAGCTTCGCTACCAGGTTTCGGCAAGCTACATCTACATCGCTGTGATCAACTTGCAGATCTGCTGCGACATTTTCTACGTCTGCTGCCCAGTCACGATGGTGCTCTTCAAAGAAAGGCCATTGTAGAAAGCTGTGATCCATTAGTCGCCCTCGAAGATCGGTTTTTCTTTTGCGACAAACGCATGATAGGCACGATGAAAATCCTGACCCTGCATGCAAATGGCCTGCGCCTGTGCCTCTGATTCTATTGCCTGCTCCAGACTCATGGACCATTCCTGCGCGAGCATGGTTTTGGTCATTGAGTTGGCGAAAGTGGGGCCTGCAGCAATTCGTTGTGCCATAGACATGACTTCACTCTCAAGGTCGTCAGCACTCACTAAGCGATTAAAAAATCCCCACGCATAGCCTTCTTCTCCGGACAGGCTGCGTCCGAGGTATAACAACTCAGCAGCGCGTCCCTGACCAATGATACGTGGCAGCATCGCACACGCACCCATGTCGCAACCTGCAAGCCCGACCTTGTTAAACAGAAAAGATACTTTGGTTTGCGGTGTACCCACCCGCAGGTCAGATGCCATGGCGAGAATCGCCCCGGCCCCGGCACAAACACCATCGACTGCGGCAATTACAGGTTTACCGCAATTGATCATAGCTTTGACAAGATCACCCGTCATGCGGGTAAAGGCCATAAGCTCTTTCATATTCATTTTGGTTAGTGGGCCGATGATTTCGTGCACATCACCACCGGACGAAAAGTTACCACCATTGGGGAGGATCAGTACGGCATGAATATCATCGCTATAGGAAAGCGCTCGAAACCAGTCCCGCAGTTCAGCATAGCTTTCAAGCGTCAGCGGGTTTTTTCTTTCCGGCCGATTCAACGCAATGCTTGCAATACCGTTTTCAATTTTACATTTGAAATGTTGCGGCACTGATTGTTGCTTACCCTGACTCATCATTGCTCTCCATCATTAACGTTCACACTTGCGTTTCATCAGTGTTCTCGGGAGGCATAAGGCGATCAAGCATAATCCCCAGTTCCTGTACACGCGCTTTTGAAAGATTGCCCAGCAACTCATCGATCCACACTTCATGCTCAGTAGCCTGTGCTGCGAAAACCTTTTGACCCTTCGGTGTTAGCCTTGCGAGCTGGGCACGTCTGTCATTGGGTACCGCCACTCGAAGAGCCAGACCTTCTTCTGTTAAACGATCAACAATACCAGTGACATTGCCGTTAGATACTTTAAGGTAGCCCGAGAGCTCACTCATCTTTAACCCCTGCGGGTGTCTTGCGAGTGCTGCCATCACATCAAAACGAGGCAATGTTGTGTCATGCTCCTCACGCAACCGGCGTCTGACCTCTGCCTCTACCCCATTGGTCAGTTTTAACAGCTGCAACCAGAGGCGAAGACGGGTTTTTGAAACCGGCTCGGAAGCTTTGCGTCTGACAGGGTTTGTCATACTTCACCTCCGGAAACACTCAGTGCATGTCCATTAATGGATGCTGCTCCGTCTGAAGCAAGAAACAACGCGGTAGCCGCCACCTCCGTTGGATCGATCAGTCTATGCATTGGATTACCGCTGACAAGTTTTTTAATAGCTTCATCTCTTGTGATATCAAAGCGCTTTATTAAAGCCTGAATTCCACCCTCTGCCATTTCGGTTTCCACATAGCCCGGACAAATTGCATTGCAGGTAATACCGCTAGCAGCTACATCCTGTGCCACGGAACGAACCAGTCCGAGTACTCCGTGTTTGGCAGCAGCATAGGCAGGTATCATTGCAGTGGCCTTCAGTGATGCAATTGATGCAATGGCAATTAGTCTTCTGGTTTGTGCGACACTGTCGTTGTCTATACTGCTATCCATGGCACGCAGCGCTGCTCGAAAGGTAAGAAATGTACCAGTCATATTGACTGCAATGGTATTGTTCCAGTCATTCAGTGAAAGGTTTTTAATTTTACCAGCGTGACCTGTACCCGCATTGGCGATCACTATGTCGAATGGTTGATTAAACAGTGCATCAACGTCTGTCTCTGTGGTAACGTCCGCTACGCGATACTTAATAGATGTACCTGTTACTGCTGCCTGAAGTGCTTCTTCACGTCGACCAACAATAGTTACTGCATCGCCAGTGTCTGCGAATGCAGTGGCAATCTCACGACCGATTCCTGTGCCGCCGCCTGTTACCAGTACACTTCTTCTGATGCTATCGGTCATGGTTTGTTTAGCTCGGCTTCTCTATCTGCCAGTCGCCATAACTGGTCACGACCGGCAAGGTAGGGCAGTGGCCAGTCCGGTGCAGTACGATCACCGATAAATGCAGCCTGATGCAATGTCCAGTAGGGGTTAGCAAGGTGTGGGCGTCCTACTGCTATTAGATCTGCACGTCCAGCCATTAAAATAGAGTTTGCATGATCTGCCTCGTAGATATTACCAACCGCCATCGTCTTTATTCCCGCATCATTGCGTATTCGATCTGAGAATGGCGTTTGGAACATACGCCCGTAAACCGGCTGCGCATCTGCTGTTGTTTGACCAGCGGAGACATCAATTAGATCAGCACCAGCATTCCAGAAAGCCTGCGCTATGTGTACGGCATCGTCTGCAGTAATGCCATCTGTGCCAACCCAGTCGGTAGCAGAGATACGCACTGACATTGGCTTAGCCTCCGGCCACACGCTTCTCATTGCCCGGAATACGTCTAACGGATAACGTAAGCGGTTTTCTAAACAACCGCCGTATTCATCATTGCGTTGATTGGAAACAGGTGAGATAAACGATGAAAGCAAATAGCCGTGCGCTGCATGAAGTTCGATCATGTCAAAGCCTGCTCTATCTGCCATCTCGGCGGTTGAGACAAACTGCGATTTTATCTCCTCCATCTCTGCGGCAATAATTTCTCGCGGGGTTGCGTTATCTTTAGACCAGGCAATTGCCGATGCGCTAACAAGCTCCCAATTGCCTTCTTCAAGTGGCGCATCCATTTGTTGCCAGCCAAGCTGGGTTGATCCTTTGCGGCCGGAGTGTCCGATTTGACAGCAGACCTTAGCGTCTGTGTCACTATGTATAAAGTCAGTCAATTTACGCCATGCAGTTATCTGTTCCTCGTTGTAGAGCCCTGGACAACCGGGAGTAATGCGACCCTCTGCACTGACACAGGTCATTTCGGTGTATACCAGCGCTGCACCACCCTTTGCGCGTTCACCGTAATGGATTAAGTGCCAGTCAGTCGGACAACCATCCACCGCTTTGTATTGCGCCATAGGCGACACAACAATGCGGTTTTTTAATTTCATGTGTCGAAGACTGTATGGAGTAAACATAGGGGCACGCAATGGCTCTGCACTTGGGACACCGGCGCTGTCCATAAACCAGCGCTCAGCACTTTCAAGCCATGACTTATCGCGTTCACGTAAATTTTCATGACTGATTCTTTGGCTTCGGGTCAACAGAGAATAATTCAGTTGCACCGGATCAAGGTGCAAATAGCGTTCGACCTGTTCGAACCACTCCAGGGAATTGCGTGCTGCCGATTGCAATCTAAGCACTTCCAGTCGATTTGCATTTTCATACTTTTCAAACGCGATCTCTTTTGATGGTGAGCTGTGCAGAAGTTCAGCAAGAGACATAGCGCTTTCCAGTGCCAGCTTGGTACCCGATCCAATCGAAAAATGAGCTGTTGCCGCGGCATCACCCAGCAGGACAACGTTGTCATGACTCCAGCGGTCACATAGCACGCGTGGAAATTTTAACCACGCAGATCCTCGAATATGTTTGGCATTGGTCAGCAACGGGTGGCCATTCAGGTGGTCTTTAAAGATCTGTTCGCAAATTGCTATTGACTCCTGTTGAGTCAATTCGCCGAAACCCCAGGCGTCGAAAGTTTGTTGGCTGCACTCGACAATAAAGGTAGCCGTGTTATCGTCAAATTGATAGGCGTGTGCCCACACCCAGCCGTGCTGTGTCTTTTCGAAAATAAACGTGAATGCATCGGCAAACGTTTGAGTTGTGCCTAACCAGACAAACGGACAGAGGCGTTCATCAATATCTGGCTTGAACGCCTCGGCATAGTGCGTGCGCGTTTTTGAGTTGAGCCCGTCTGCTGCTACGACGATATCGAAGTCATCACGATACTGTTCGGCGCTTTCAATTTCAGTCTCAAAGCGTAAATCAACGCCTAGTTCCGCGGCGCGCGCCTGCAACACCGTAAGCAGTTTTTTACGTCCGATGCCGCAAAAGCCATGGCCGCCTGAACCTATGCGTTCTCCATTAATGTGTAGTGCAACGTCATCCCAGTAGGCGAAGTTGCGCCTGATTTCTGCTGCAGACTCAGGATCGTTTTGATGCAGATTCGTTAGTGTCTCGTCAGATAGTACAACTCCCCAGCCGAACGTATCATCTGGTTTGTTGCGCTCAATCACCGTGACCTGATGGCCGGAATCACGCAATTTCATTGAAATTGCGAAATACAGGCCAGCCGGGCCACCGCCAAGGCAGGCTACGCGCATGGGTGATTTATTGCCACATTTTCGCTAGTGATCATTGGTAGCGTTACCGCGCTCTCAAATTATATTTTAAGCTTAAAGATTTATACAAGAAATTTCAAGCATGAAAGAGATCTAAACTACCGGGGAAACTATACAGCTCACTCACATAAGCATAATTCCGTGCTGGAAATCGAATGCTAAGCTGTGCATGTAAAACTTAAAGAGAGAGATGTATAGCTCGATATTTAAGCCCATCGTAGCTGAACAGCCAGGTAAATTCGTCACCACATCCAAACACAATGTGTTTTAGATCGACCCGTTGGCCCGTGCGCATGTTGGTTTGCACTTTTAATTGGTGAAAATGTATTATTGAATAGCAATGCACACGTACAATTCCCGCTATCAATAGAAGAATCGAAAGTAAAATAAGAAAATGAACTTCAGAAAACGCCGGATTTATAGTTCTGAACACAACCAGCTGCGTGAAGAGATAAGGCGGTTTCTGGAATTGGAAGTTGTACCGCAATTGGAGCGCTGGGAAGAGCAGGGACATGCAGATCGACGAATCTGGAATCAGCTCGGGGAGCTGGGTGCAATGTCCGCGTTGACTCCAGACAAGTATGGTGGCCCTGGTAGTGACATTCACGCTTGTGCCGTCATCTACGAGGAGATCGGACGCTGTGGGGTGGCTGGCATTAGTGGTATTTATGTACATGACATAGTTGCCAGTTACCTGTTGAATAACGGCTCCGAAGAATTAAAACAGCACTGGCTGCCAAAGGCAGTTACCGGCGAGACATTGTTTGCGGTGGCAATGACGGAACCCGCAGCAGGCTCTGACCTGCGCGGTATCCGCACAAGTGCCAAAAGGGAAGGTGATGAATACATCATCAATGGATCGAAAATATTTATAACCAACGGCATAACAACAGATGCAGTAGCCGTGGCCTGCCGCACCGACCCGACAGCTGAGCGTGGCGGTATTAGTCTTATCCTGGTTGATACAAAAAGCGACGGTTTCAGGCGAGGTCGAAATCTTAAGAAACTCGGGCAGAAATCACAGGACGCAGCTGAACTCTTTTTTGAAGATGTCCGTGTTCCCGCAGGCAATATTATTGGGGAAGAGAATCGAGGACTCAATCTGTTAATGGCTGAGCTGCCATTTGAGCGTTTGCTTATTGGCTTGAACGCATTGGGTGCTGCAAAAGGTGCCTACGCTGAAACTCTTGCCTATGTGCAGGAACGCGAGGCATTTGGGCAATCAGTTGCAAGCTTTCAAAATACCCGCTACACAATGGCCGACCTTCGCACACAAATTGAAGTAGGAGAGGCATTTGTTGATCGTTGTGTAGAAGCTCATGCACAGGGTGAACTAACCACTGAACAAGCCTCCATGTGCAAGCTATGGCTGACCGAGATGCAGGATAAAGTAGTAGATGCCTGTCTGCAGCTACACGGTGGCTATGGTTATATGTGGGAGTACCCTATTGCAAAGCGTTATGCAGATTCGCGCGTGCAGCGTATTTATGGAGGTACTTCAGAAATTATGAAAGAACTGATCAGTCGTTATCCGGGCCTTGATAGCTAAAATAATTTTTATGGTCGCACACGTAGATACCACCAAACCAAAGGCAGCAATATAGCTACTTCAATTGCCACATAAATCCATTGCTTTACCACTGAACCGTCAAATGTTATCCCGATAAGCCTGGCGATCAATAAACCAAATAGTAGGGCGGAGCAGGTAGCTAAAAATGTTGGTAGCCATGGAAATAGTTGGTGATGAAACAAAAGTAACGTGCCGAATCCGATAAATAAACCCCACCATATCCTTCTTTCGATAGCGTTAAATGTATCATCAGGGATTGTTTTGTTGCTGACGAGCTCGGGATTCCAGACTAACGTAATGCCAATAATAATTAAGGCGATTCCAGTTAATCTAAAAAATATGCTGCTCTCCATTGTATTTCCCTGTATTTGTATTTGTAGTTAAAGCCGGGTGCCGATACTTCTCTAGCGATTGTAATCCACAGGGCGAACACTGTACCAAGGAAGACTCATTTGGTATTGAATGGCGTGAAATCGGAAAATTCTTATTTGATAATATAACCCTAATTTCAAGGAGACAATCTGTGGATCTAACAAAATATATTAATAGTGCCAGACAAGGATTGACGGACTTGCCACAGGTAGACGAGCCTAAAATGCGTATGGAACGTTTACACCGCTTACAGCACGTCCTTCTTGAGAATGACCTGGGAGGGATTTTGCTCTATGACCCGATCAACATTCGTTATGCAACAGACGCCCGCAATATGCAAATTTGGACCATGCACAACGCAGCCAGATATTGTCTTGTTCCGGCACAGGGAAAAGCAATCTTATTCGATTTTGTAAATTGTGCTCATCTTTCACGAGGACTGGACACCATTGGCGAATCACGACCAGGCACACTTTGGTATAACCATACTGCCGGGTCTAAACGGGAACAGTTGATTGAGTCCTGGGCAGATGAGCTTGCAAGCGTTATTGTTGAACGCTGCGGCAGCAGCCGAATTGCATTCGACGATAAACTGGAGCCAGCAGGGAAGGATGCTCTTGAAGCGAGAAACATATCGACTGTTTTTGGGCAAGATATAATCGAACGTGCGCGTTGTATTAAAACCTCGCAGGAACTGATTGCCCAACAACATTCTGCATTGGTCTGTATGACAGCCTTACAAGCAATGAGAGACAAGACTGTTCCAGGTGTTACAGAAAATGATCTGTGGGCCGTGTTAGCCTCACTTAACTCTCATTTGGGTGGAGATTATATTGAAACAAAGCTGGTTGTTGCGGGAGCCAATACCAATCCCTGGTATACAGAGGCAAGTAACAAAGTTCTGGAGCCGGGTGAATTCCTGGCTATAGACTCAGACATGATTGGACCGTTTGGATACAACACCGATATTTCTCGAACGTGGTTATGTGAGCCTTCCAAGCCAACTGCTGAGCAAAAAACGGTATATCAAATGTCACATGATCAGGTGCACACCAATATGGCGTTGCTAAAGGCCGGTGTTTCTTTCAAAGAATTTTCCGAAAAAGCCTGGAAAATGCCTGCAAAGTATCAAGACCTTGATTGCACGGTGTTGGTTCATGGCATTGGCATGTGCAACGAATACCCTCAGGTACCGTCTCAACCTTTTTGGGAACGCACCGGCTATGACGGGGTGTTTGAAGAAAATATGACGGTGTCAGTTGAAAGCTATATTGGGGAAACAGGGAGCTCACACGGTGCAAAGCTTGAGCAAATGGTACGAATCACGGAAACCGGTGTTGAGATCATTGCTGACTTTCCCTGGGAGGAGAACCTCTTAACCTAAGTTGATGCGGTGCTTTGGAATCAAGGGCGATGCAATAGACGAGATGCCTGCGAATCCGTGGTATTGGTTCTCTTAATTCCGCTTTGCTAAGCGTCAACTGGCGCCATCAGTTTTTCTGGATGTAATACTTGATTCGGGCGGAGCATATTCATCGTACTGTGGAATACTATCGATTAATCGCTCAATCGACGAACACGAGGCAACAAAGATGTGCTTTTCACTGTCCTGTGGATGTTGTGGTGTATCGCCATCAGCAAGTGTTGCAGGCATGTACCACATGATCCCTGGATTGTGGTCATGTTCTGCGAACAAGTGGCAGCCACATGTCATACAAAAATGCCAATTTGCCAAAGGGCTACGATAAACAGACAGGTTGTTTTCGCCTTCGATAATGTCTACCTCGCTACGTCGTGCATGCGCGTAGGTGGCAAACAGGGAGCCATGCAGGCGGCGGCACCTGGAGCAGTGACAATGGTAAAGTTCCGCTGCTGCAGCAGTAACTTTGTAAGCCACACTACCGCATTCGCAACCACCCCGAACCGGAATAAAGGGTTTTTTACTCATAAGATAGTTTCAGATTATTATGGGCTTGCTTACCGACTTCCATCAGAATTGTGAAACTGAGAAACTTCCGCTATTTAGAAAAATCGAAGCGGCAATAAAAGAGGCCCCATCTTGTTTTGGCACAAGGTGCAATAGCAATGGTGGGGTCTCAGTACGTACCTGGTAGTTTCGAATGG
>CAZYRP010000055.1:0-26956 GCA_964649465.1 uncultured Granulosicoccaceae bacterium
GGATAACAATCGTCGGGCTTTCTTTGAAAAAGATCTGCCTGGAGTGCGAACCATCGGTGAAGCTGTACCCGGTAAAGAGGCAGGTGTATGGGTACATGGCGGTCTGGCAGTAAAATCCGGCACACCTCAGGAGGTTATCGATAAGCTTCTGGCCGCATCTGAAGTGCTGGGTACCGAGGAGTTTCAGGCAAAATTACCAAAGAGCGTCGGCTACCACTGGGTGCATGGTGCCGATGGTGTGCGGGACCTGATTCAGGAAGGTGTAGACTTATATTCACCTATTCTTGATGGTCTTGGTCTGTTGCATAAGAAATAGTTGTAGCTAATGTGTGGCATCGCGAGCTTTAACAGTCGCGGTGCCAGTCTCATATCAGGTCTTCCCTTTTCGCTAATAAATACAACCTCAATTATATGCTGACACAACGTCTGGCAAATATTGTATTTGCAATTATCGTAGTAATTGCCTGTGCCTGGTTTGCGGACATTGCACAGGGCTTTAAAGCTGCCGGGCTCCTGGCAACTTCTGGTTTGCCTTCAAAATTTTTCCCACAATTAATGCTCGGCTTTACAGCATTGTGTGCGCTGCTTGTTATTGTCTCTTATGTGAGGCGTGGATATGCAGGCGGACCTGATAGCAATGATGCAGGTGAGACTGTATTTGCTGATGCAGGGGAGGCGCGTCGCGGGCCGTTGATGCTGGCGGTTTCTGTAGTTTGTTACTTTATTTGGTCGAAATTCGATTTTATCCCTATGGCAGTTGCAATGGGGCCTTTGTGTCTATTGGCTATGGGCGTTCGATCTATAAAATTGTATGTTGTGGTATTGCTTCTGACCGCGATAATAGTGGGCATTTTTACTCAGTTGCTCGGTGTTCAACTACTGTGAGGCACCCGATTGTACGGTAACCTTGAAGCGCTCACGCTCGCGCTAACGCAACTTGCGCAACCCATAAGTATTGTATTGCTGGTTGTTGGTATTGTGCTTGGTCTGGTGATTGGCATACTGCCAGGGCTCGGCCCGCCTATCGCAATTGCACTTGCATTGCCGTTTACGTTTTATCTTGAGCCTGTGCCATCCATTATTTTGTTGCTGGGTATTTATTCTGCGGCAATCTATGGCGGTTCCATTTCCGCGATAGCGGTTGGCATTCCGGGTACCGGTGCAGCAATTGCCACTGTGCAGGATGGGCACAAAATGTTTAAAGCCGGGCGCGGTGGTGAAGCGCTTGGCTGGTCACTTACCGGTTCTATATTCGGTGGTTTGGTCAGTGTTGCCTGCCTTGCGTTTATCACTCCGTTGCTGGCAGAGCTTGCTGTTAAGTTTGGCCCGCGTGAGTATCTCGCAGTTAGTGTATTCGGCCTGGTGGTGGTGGTTCGGGTTGCCGGCCAGAGTCTTGCCAAAGGCTTATTGATTGGTGCACTGGGTATATTTTTAACAACCTGGGGAATTGATGAACTGAATGGTACGGAACGCTACACGTTCGGTTCGTACCACATGTACGAAGGATTGCCTCTGGTACCGTTTCTGGTCGGGTTGTTTGCAATGTCAGAGGTCATGATAGGCGCCGAACGGTCTGTCCGTAAAATACAGTTTTCACAATCCAGTCTTTCAGTAAAACTACCCGGCTTTAAAACACTGGGCAGAATGAAAGATGTACTTATCCGTTCATCCTTAATTGGTACTGTGATTGGCATAATTCCCGGTGAAGGTGCGGCCGTTGGTGCGTTCTTCGCCTACTCAGAGGCAAAACGTCGATCGAAAAAACCGGAAACATTCGGCACCGGCATACCAGAGGGAATCGTCGCACCGGAGACTGCAAACAATGCAACGGTCGGCGGTGCACTGGTACCTACGTTAACACTGGGCGTACCCGGTAGCCCTGCAGCGGCGGTATTGCTCGGCGCATTGTTAATACAAGGTTTAGCGCCCGGACCGCGACTCTTTGCAGAACGCCCTGACCTGATGTACTCGATTTTCATTGGTCTTTTTATTATCAATATTCTGATGATGTTTATCGGCCTTGTTGCGATTCGTTTTGCAGCAAGGCTTATCATGGTGCCGACTACAGTGATCGTGCCAACGGTTATGCTGTTGAGTTTTGTTGGTATCTATTCAGTCTCAAGCAGTTTTTTCAATGTAGGCGTTTTGCTTGGTGCCGGAATACTCGGTTATGTTGTAAGGAAACTTGGCTATTCAATAGCACCGCTATCCATCGGGTTTGTATTGGGGCCGATACTTGAGAATGCGCTGCGGCAATCACTGACTATCGCAGACGGTAGTGTTGCCGAGTTTTTCAACACGCCGATTGGTCTGAGTATCTATGCCGCACTGGTGCTGACCATTCTTTGGGGGCCTTTGACCTCCCGCTTTAAACGCCGCAATGCCGGAGGTGATCAATGAGCACAGAGGTAACCGGTCAGCCGAATATACTGATTATTTACCCGGATCAAATGCGATACGACGCAATGGCGTGCGCTGGTAACCCGGTTATAAAAACACCCCATATAGACCGGTTGGCGCGAGAGGGAGTGCAGTTTACAGAAGCCTACACTTCGTACCCGATTTGTTGTCCGTTCCGTGCATCGATGCTGACTGGCAAATACGCGCAGGGTCATGGCATGGTGCAGAATCACTTTCCATTGCGAGGCGACCAAACTTTTTTAGCTGAATGTATGCGCGATGCCGGATACAGAACCGGCTATGTAGGCAAGTGGCATCTGGAGGGAGGCCCGAAGCCTGGCTTTGTACCGCCGGATCGCCGCTTTGGTTTTGAGCACTTTGTCGGCTTTAACAGGGGGCATGAGTATCAGTCATCAATTTACTTTGATGATAAAGGTCAGGCGTATCACTCCAGTCGTTATGAGCCGGACTATCAAACTGATCAGTTTATGGACTTTATAAAGTCAGCTGCAGAGGCCGAAGATGGGAAACCCTTTTTGGGTTACGTAAGTTTTGGGCCGCCGCATTTTCCGATGGATATGCCGGATCATGTTCGCAATACCTACCGTCCGGATGAAATACCATTGCCACCGGGTGTGCCGAACGCCGAGTTGCAGAGAAGCTTCCAGAAACTTCGCAATGAAGTATATTGTGGCGGTGATCCGCGCTCAGGGCATAAAAGCCACACGGTAAAAGATACCAAACCTGTGGCAGAGCCGGAAACAGAAACCGAGATCCGTGAGTTTATTGCCGAGTACTACGGTATGATTCATAACATCGACTGGAATGTCGGTCGAATTCTGAACCTATTAGATAGCTTAGGGATTGCCGACAATACCATGGTGGTATTCCTCAGCGATCACGGCGATATGCTGGGTCAGCACGGACACTATTGCGGTATCAAAAACAACGCTTATCGTGCAGCGATGCAGGTGCCGTTGATCGTTCGTTATCCGGCACGTTTTGCACCGCGAAAAACTGATGCAATGGTTGATGTCGGTGTCGATATGATGCCGACTCTTCTGGATCTGTGTGTAACAAACCCGCCAGATAAAATGCATACCGAAATGCATGGGGAGAGCTATCTTTCGGTGCTTGATGGAAAAACCAATGATGCGCGCGATGCAATTATGTATCAGGTATTCACACAGACCGGTGGCAATCCAGGTGAATTCGCGCCATATGCACAACGTGGAATTCGCACCAAAGACTGGCTCTATGTTCGGCATAAAGATGAACGTGTATTACTCTATGATGAGCGAACTGACTTTGATGAGCAGAACAATCTGGTGAAAGACAAGCAGCACAGTCTTTTGATGGATGAATTCGATGCCCGTATCAGTGCTCATATGCAAGCGACCGGTGATGACTGGGATATGGCTGCAGATTTCCCGCCACCAGACTGGGTGACTCACGCAGAAGCAAAAGTATTTCTTGAAAACGAATTATTGCCTAATGCTATACATGTACCCTGAATCTGAAGTTTGGCTTTGCCGCTCCCGGAAGTCGCATTGCACAATACCGCATTCAACCCATTCAGCTACGCTGATTGGTTGCTAGATTATTCAACTTATCCGAGTGTCATTTTATGTACTACAAAAACCTTAATTTATTGATAAATGGCGAATTCTGTCAGGGCAGCGAAGGGAAGTCTGAAGCGGTTATCAACCCTGCCACTGAAGAGGAAATTGCCAGGGTTCCGCATGCCTCACGCGAAGATATAGAGCGCGCCCTGAGTTCCAGTGCTGAAGGTTTCAAGGTCTGGAAAGCAACTCCCGCGATTCAGCGCCAGCAGATTATGAACAAGGCTGCAGATCTGATGCAGGAACGCATTGAAATGATGTCTCAATGCCTGACGCTTGAAATGGGTAAACCACTGGCTGAGTCACGTATTGAACTACAGTTTGCCATTGAGGTAATACGCTGGTACGGCGAGGAAGGCAAACGTGCTTATGGCCGTCTTATCCCGCCCAGAATGCCGGGTCTGCGACAGATGGTTGTTAAAGAGCCTATCGGTCCCTGCTGTGCGTTTGTGGCGTGGAATTTCCCAGCCAACAATTCAGTAAGAAAAATCGCAGGAGCGCTGGGTGCCGGATGCTCAATGTTAATTAAACCCAGTGAAGAGACACCTGGTACCGCTATGGGTATTGCACAGTGTTTTCAGGATGCAGGATTGCCACCTGGTGTGCTTAATGTTGTGTTTGGTGTGCCGGATGAAGTCTCCAGGCAGGTACTCGGATCATGGATACCCAGAAAGCTATCATTTACAGGGTCGATACCGGTCGGTAAGCACTTGCAACAACTGGCAGCGGAAACATTAAAGCGCTGCACCATGGAACTTGGCGGTCACGCACCGGTTATTGTGTTTGATGACGCCTCACTGGATAAAGCCATGGATGCCATGTCTGCTTTTAAATACCGAAATGCCGGACAGGTATGTATTGCTCCCACGCGCTTTTATGTGCAAAGCGGCGTTTATAAAGATTTTGTGAAAGGATTTACCGAACGATCAAATAACATCAAGCTGGGTAATGGTCTTGAAGACGGCGTTGATATGGGGCCGTTGATTGCAGAAAGACGACTCGAAGTGATGGAGGACTTTGTCAGTGATGCAGTCGGGCAGGGGGCGAAGCTTGAAACTGGCGGACAGCGACCAACCAATAGGGGTTACTACTACAGCCCCACTGTACTTAGCGAAGTACCGGACAACGCAAAAATAATGTCTGAGGAACCGTTCGGGCCGCTGGCACCTATCACCCCATTCGAAACACTGAATGAAGTCATTGATCGCGCTAACTCTCTGCCTTTCGGTCTGTCTTCCTATGTATTTACCAATGACGGAGCCAAAGCCGCAGCAATTGGTGATGCGCTGGAATCCGGTATGGTCGGCGTAAACCACGCCATGATCTCGACACCGGAGTCACCTTTCGGTGGTGTTAATGAGTCCGGTTATGGGTCGGAGGGAGGTATTGAGGGGCTGGATGTGTTCCTGCGCACCAAGTTCATAACCGAAACCGGAGTATAGACAAACCCGGGGTTAATTAACTGGAGAACAGCTCATGAAGGAGCCTCAATACGATGTTGCTATTGTAGGTGCCGGGTTTGCGGGAATGTATCTTTTGCACCGATGTCGCAGCCTTGGTTTAACCGCTCGTGTATGGGAGGCAGGGAACGGAGTTGGTGGCACGTGGTACTGGAATCGATATCCGGGTGCGCGGTGTGATATCGAAAGTATGCAGTATTCGTATCAGTTTGATGAATCTCTACAGCAGGAGTGGAACTGGACCGAGCGCTATGCATCTCAGCCTGAGATTCTTCGTTATGCGGAACATGTTGCAGAACGGTTTAAGCTGCTGGATGGGATCGACTTTGAACATCGGGTAGCGACAGCGACTTACGATGAAGAGAATGCATTGTGGAATCTTGAAAGTGATTCCGGCAATAAGTTGTCTGCTCGTTTCTGTGTTATGGCAACCGGATGTTTATCGGCACCGAACTGGCCGCCGATAAAAGGTTACGAGGCTTTTAGTGGCAAGGTTTTACATACGGCATTGTGGCCACACGATGGAGTTGATCTAAACGGTGCTCATGTTGCGGTTATAGGAACAGGGTCTTCCGGTATTCAATCGATACCTCGTATTGCCGAATCGTGTAGTCATCTCACCGTTTTTCAGCGTACGCCCAACTATTCTGTGCCGGCGCGCAATGGATTAATGGACGCGGAAACTATTGCACAGACTAAAGAACGCTACCCACAGATGCGTGCGGAAGCCAGACTCAATCACGGTGGTATATACGGTTCCTACCGCAAAGATTCGGCACTGCAGGCAAGTCGCGAAGAAAGAATGCAGGAATATGAACGCCGCTGGCAGCAGGGCGGGTTGACCTTCTTAGGGTCCTACGGTGATTTACTGCAAAATAAAAATGCCAATGACACTTTGGTTGAGTTCGTACACAACAAAATTAAAGGTACTGTCGATAATCCTGAAACTGCAGGCATGTTATGCCCTGAGAATATTATCGGTGGGAAACGCATGTGTGTAGATATTGGCTACTACGAAACATACAACCGGAACAATGTTGATCTGGTTGATATACGTCAGAATCCGATAAGTGAAATTAACGCTGATGGCTTAAAAAGCGGCTGTGAACAATATAACGTCGATGTCATTGTAGTAGCCACCGGTTTTGACGCGATGACAGGTTCGCTTAACCGAATGGATATTGTCGGTAAAAATAAATCTCTTTTACGAGATTACTGGGCTGACGGTGCGAGTAGTTACCTGGGCCTTGCAATTTCAGGCTATCCGAATCTCTTTACGGTGACAGGTCCGGGCAGCCCGTCGGTCCTTACAAATATGATACCGACCATAGAGCAACATGTTGAATGGATTACAGACTGTATTGTACATACCAAAAACAATAGTCACACCAGAGTAGAGGCAAAAATCGATGCCGAGCAGACTTGGTGGGATCACGTACAGGAAGTAGGCGCCAGAGGTATTAAGCAGTCGGCAGAAAGCTGGTACATGGGTGCTAACATTGAAGGCAAGGCGCGCGTTTTTACACCTTACAATGGTGGTTTTCCGGATTATTGTCGTAAGTGCGAGGAAGTTGTGGCCGGGGGTTACGAAGGCTTTTTATTTGCCTGAGGTAATCCTTGGGTAGATTAAATCAGTGCAACAAAGTCAGTACAGGAATTCTCACATGAATACACGAACACTCGGAAAATCCGGAATTGAAGTTACAACTATCGGGTTGGGTACAAACTATGTTGGCGGACATAACCTCTATGAAAATGTCGATGAAGAAGAAGGTGTTCGTCTTGTACAGCGCGCATTGGATGAGGGTGTAACACACCTTGATACAGCAGACGCCTATGGCTTCGGACGCTCTGAGGAGCTGACAGGCAAGGCCATTGCCGGCAGGCGTGATGAAGTTGTTCTCGCGACCAAAGGAGGTAACCGGTTTGGAGAATACGGTACCGGCGCAGACAACTCACCTGCCTATTTGCGTGCAGCGCTTGAGCGATCACTTAAGCGTTTGAACGTCGACTACATAGATTTGTATTACATCCATCGTCATGATGGCGTCACCCCCGTTGAAGAGGCTTTTGGCGCACTAATGGATTTCAAGCGTGAGGGTTTAATACGCGCGGCAGGTGTATCGAACTTTGATCTTGCAGCGTTGAAAGCCGCAGCAAGTGCTGGCGAGGTTGATGCATTGCAGTCACGATATAATCTGCTACAACGAGATGCAGAAAAAGAGCTGTTACCCTGGTGTGCGAAAAACAGTGTCAGCTTTATACCGTGGGGCGGGCTCGCCTACGGATTATTGGGCGGCAGATACAGTCGCGATTTTGTACTGGATGAAAAAGACTGGCGTCATCGGACAGGTGTCTTTGCAGAAGGCGAATTTGAGAAAAATCTCGATGCGGTAGATGGTCTTAAGCGTATTGCAAAAGAGATTGATTCCACACCTGCGCATTTGGCTGTAAACTGGTTAATGTCTCAACCTGGAGTAGGCTCTGTTATCGCTGGTGCGAAGAGTGCGGATCAGGTTAGCGATAACAATGCGAGCGTTAGTGTCGCCCTTAATGCAGATCAGATAGGAGAAATAAGCGCTCTGACAGCAGACAGGCTGATAGCGGTATAAGGCACTTATAAAATTATATTATCTGCAATTATGTACTCGGTTTTGATGTATCTGACAGGAAAGCCAGTACTTCTTCAGTAAACAGTTCTGGTTCTTCTTCCATTAAGCTGTGGCCGCAGGGCAATTCCCTGCCGCTCACGTCTGTTGCTTTTTCGCGCCAGGTATTAACTACGTCATAAAGTGCACCGACAGTACCCTTGCCACCCCATAGTGCAAGCAGAGGTGCGGTAACCCGTTCATTTGAATCAGTGGCGTCGTGCTCAAGGTCTATCGTTGCTGCCGCACGGTAATCTTCACATACAGCAGCAATAGTTTCCGGCTTTTGATAGCAACGAAGATATTCGTTAAAAACATCCTCTGATACATGTCCTGCATCAGCGTCAGCCAACTGGCCGTTAACGTGTTTGCGAAGAAAAAACTCCGGATCGTGGCCGATCATCGTTTCCGGCAACGGTGCTGGCTGAATAAGGAAAAACCACCAGAAGTAACGGCGGGCGAACTCCATATCTGTTTTGGCGTACATGGTTGCTGTCGGTGCAATATCGATTACTACAATCCGGGTGACCACATCAGAATGGTCGAGTGCCATTCGGTGTGCCACACGTCCACCACGGTCGTGACCCATTACTGTAAACTGCTGGTGTCCTAACTGTTTCATTAGGTCAACCTGGTCTCTGGCCATTTCACGTTTCGAGTAGTTGATGTGATTGGGTCCGCCAGCAGGTTTGGACGAATCGCCGTAGCCGCGTAAATCGGGGGCGATCACCTTATACCCCGCACTCACAAATGCCGGTGCCACCTTACGCCAGACAATCAGGTTTTGTGGATGTCCGTGTAGCAGCAATAGAGGTGGGCCATCGCCTGCGGTGAGGTAATTTATGTGTACATTGTTAACGTCTGCTCGATGCTGCTCGAAACCGTGCATGAAAGCGGTCTGTGTGCTCACCGCGCGCCGTCCTTAAGTGCGTCAGCGATTGCCGTTCCGCAGGTTGTAGTATCTGCGGTTCCTGCCAGATCCGCAGTTCGCAGTTCCTTTTCAGCGAGAACTATTTCAATAGCCGATACAATAGCTGCTGCTGCCTCCGGATGACCGAGATGCTCAAGCATCATGGCACCGGCCCAGATCTGGCCTACCGGGTTAGCGATGTTTTTACCGGCAATATCGGGTGCAGAACCGTGCACAGGCTCAAACAGTGACGGGAAGTGTCCGTCCGGATTGATGTTGCCCGAAGGAGCGATACCAATGGTACCGGTACAGGCCGGACCAAGATCCGAGAGTATGTCACCAAAAAGATTGGAGGCCACAACCACATCGAACCAGTCCGGGTGCAATACAAATTGTGCAACTAAAATATCTATATGATATTTGTCGACCTTTATGTCGGTAAACTGTTCTGCCATGGCTTCCACCCGCTCATCCCAATAAGGCATTGTGATCGCGATACCGTTTGACTTGGTTGCAGAGGTAAGGTGCTTGCCGCGTTTTTGTGCAAGTTCAAATGCGAACTTTAAAATGCGGTCAACACCGTGACGGCTCATCACAGTTTCCTGAACCACTACTTCGCGGTCGGTATTGGCGAACATGCGTCCACCAATGGCGGAGTATTCCCCCTCCGTATTCTCCCGCACTATCATCATGTCGATATCACCGGGCTTCCGGCCAACCAGTGGTGAAGGCACACCAGGCATTGAACGAGCAGGGCGCAAGTTAACGTATTGATCAAATTCTCTTCGGAACTTGATAAGTGACTGCCAGAGCGAGATATGATCGGGTACTGTCTCTGGCCATCCTACTGCGCCGAAAAATATAGCATCAGCAGTGCTCAGCTGCTCCTTCCAGTCGTCAGGCATCATCTGGCCGTGTCTGGTGAAATACTCTGCACAGGAGAAATCATGGTCAGTGAATTTCAGCCCGATATCGAATCGTTGTGCAGCAACCTCCAGTACGCGCAACCCTTCGGGCACTACCTCTTTGCCAATTCCGTCACCGGGGATTACAGCGATATCGAAGGTATTTGATTTCATTACAGGCTCTCTTGTTTTAACAATATTCTATAGGCGATGATACGCTGTCGTCCATCGGTGCAGTTCTCTTGCCTGTATTATTCATGAGGCTTCGCACTCAGTGGAAATAGCACTAGACAGTTCGCATGTTCAACTTCAAATTCGGTTGATTCAAGTTTAATTACGCATATATGTCTGAATCAGAATACGACTTCATCATTATAGGCTCAGGGTCCGGCGGTTCGGTGGTGGCGAACCGATTGTCAGCCGACCCGGACGTTCGTGTGCTAGTGCTTGAGTCAGGGGGCTGGGATCGAAATTTCTGGTTGAAACTGCCGGTTGGTTATTTCAGATCAATCTATGACCCGCGGTTCTCCCGTGTGTTTAAAACCGAACCCTCCGACGGAGATGGTCATCGTGGAATTGTCTGGCCGCGCGGGCATGTGGTTGGAGGTTCAAGCTCCATAAATGGCCTGGTGTTTATCCGTGGTCAGCAGCAGGACTACGATGACTGGGCAGAACAGGGTGCTGCACGCTGGTCTTACAACGAAGTACTGCCGTTCTTCAAAGCGTTGGAGAATTATACCGGCGGGGATGATCACTATCGCGGTAGAAGTGGCGAGCTTTCAGTATCTGATCTGCGTAACCGAAATCCTGCATGCAGTGCATGGTTACAAGCAGCGCAGGAATATGGTTTGCCATTTAATCCTGACTTTAATGGCGCGAGTACATTTGGCGTTGGATCTTATCAGTTGTCGATATCAAAAAGATTTCGCGCAAGTGCTGCGGCCGCTTTTCTAAAGCCTGTCCTAAGTCGCCCGAACTTAACGCTCAGGACCAATGCTCATGTTAAAAAAGTTATCATTAAAAATGGCAGGGCAAAGGGTGTACAGTGGGTATCTAACGGAAAAACGCATAGCGCAGGTGTAAGTTCTGAAGTGGTCCTGTCTGCCGGATCACTACAGTCGCCGCAAATCTTGCAACTGTCCGGTATCGGGCCGTCATCTTTGCTCAAGCGTTATGGAATCGATGTAGTATTTGATTCCCCGGAGGTTGGTGAAAATTTGCAGGATCACTATCAAATGCGCATGGTAGTGAAGCTTAAGGAAAAGTTGTCATTAAACGATGATATTCGCAATCCGTTTAAACTTGCCAAAATGGGTTTGGACTGGATGTTTTCAGGCACAGGTCCGTTAACAGTGGGTGCCGGCCAGGTGGGTGGTGCAGCCTGTACTCAATATGCTGTGAACGGTCGACCCGATATTCAATTTAATGTTATGCCATTGTCAGTAGACAAACCCGGTACACCATTGCATAAGTTTTCTGGTTTTACCTCATCAGTTTGGCAGTGCCGTCCGCAGAGTCGTGGGTCTGTCATGATCCAATCTGCAGACCCGTTCCAGCAACCGAAAATAACACCAAATTATCTTGCAACAAAAAAAGATCAGAGTGTCATGGTTGATGCGATAAAAATACTGCGACAAATTAATCTGCAACCGGCATTTCGCGATTTATGCGATGTAGAACTGGTACCGGGACCGGATGCACAATCTGATGCACAAATTCTCGACGCTATTCGGCAAGGAGGTGGCACAGTTTTTCATCCGGTGGGTACCTGTCGTATGGGCAGCGATGAAACAGCAGTAGTCGACCCTGAGCTTCGAGTCAGAGGCGTGGACGGGTTACGTGTTATCGATGCGTCTGTAATGCCGACTATTACATCCGCTAACACTAATGCCCCGACTCTGATGATTGCAGGAAAAGGTGCTGCAATGATGCAACACAATTCGAGATACCGTTTTAATGAGTAAATGCGCACACCGGTATTGACGCATTGCGTCGATCGAATAGACCGGGAAACGATTCACCTGCTGGCTATTCGACACCATGTACGTCTGCGGTGGCAAAGGTAGATGCTACTAGTTTGGACTAAAATCATAAACAGTGGATCGAATGCTGTTTTACCTGTCCGGGTCTGGATGAAGCAGCCATTCCTGTCGGGCAGCTGATGAAAAAGAAAATTGAAGTGGAATGTCGTGATTTAAAAACATTCGCAGTGGTGACTAAATAACGACGAGATACTGTTTACAAGCGGGTTATACAAGCCAATAGATAGTGTTGCCAGCTGCAACTGGGATGTGCGCATCAGATGTAGATGAACACATTATGAAGCAGGATTACTGGTAGTCTGGCCAGTTACGATTACTTATACCATGTGCAAAAAAGTCCGGGTTGATCAGAGAGTCGCGGGTGTTATATCTGAGAGCATTTAGCTTCGTATCAACCACCTTGCCACCGGCTTCTTCAACAATACACTGTGCAGCAGCGGTATCCCATTCACCAGTGGGGCCGAAGCAGGGATAAATATCTGCGCGACCTTCTGCAACAAGGCATGACTTTAACGCCCCTGCCATGCGTAGCTGGCTATGTTCCCCAAGATTTTCAAGGAACGTCTGTAGTTCAGGGCTCAGATTCTTTGACCAGCCAATGGCGACTGTGATCTTATCGTCGATCATTTTGCGCACTGTTATCTTTCGCGGCTCGCAGCCATCTGCCTGTTTCCATGCCCCTTCACCCCGGGTGGCCCAATAGGTGATTTCCAGCACCGGTGCATGTACTACTCCCAGAACAGGCCTGCAGTTATGAATTAACGCGATATTGACGCTGTACTCACCGTTTTGATTGAGAAACTCACGCGTGCCGTCGAGTGGATCGACCAGCCAGTATGTGCGCCACGATCTGCGTTTATCTGTTTGTATTTCGCATGTTTCTTCAGTGCAAACGGGAATGTCCGGACTTATAAGGTTGAGCTGATCAACAATATATTGGTTGGCGGCAAGGTCAGCTTCTGTCAGAGGGGTATTGTTGTCTTTCTGTGTAACTGTTATTTCCGGTACTCGGTATTCGAGTATGGTTTCTCCGGCAACCCTGGCAATTGCCAGTGCCATTTCCGTGAGTGCTGCGAGATCCTGCAGATGTGTGTTCATCTATATTGCATAGCGTTTGGTGAAGCCTTGAGGATGCAGTCTTGTGAATAGAGTATACCTTTATGCGCAGAAGGAAAAGTAATGATGCAATATCAGAAATAATATAAAATTCGCCGCGCTGTTTATTGTGGCTGCAAGCCCTGGCGTAAGGTAAAAAAAGAATCTTGTGGGTCCCGCACCGGGAAACTGCCGACCGTACTTTAATTTTTGTGAGCAATGATTCTGCTTATCAGATTGATTATCGGTTTACTATTGGCTGATAGGTTTCATCGATTCCTGCATAGGACGGCCCGAAGACTGATAGTGCTTTAGCAGATGTGAATTCAACAGGTGCGGGCAGGAGTACCACTGCTACCTGCTGTCCGACACAAACATCCGGATTAGATATTGGCTGACCATTTGTTGTATCAAATAAACAAATCAAGTCAGGGATAGTGACGCGCACCTGAGAATTCAGCCAACCCACAAGGTTTTCGTTCTTTACCATTATCTTGAATGTCTGACCGGTGTAGTTCTTTATGCCATCAATTTCAATTGTACCTTTAGTAAAGCCATCAACAGTTCGGTATTCAACATTATTAACCAGGCCTTTAAATGCGACCAGGCCGCCACCGGCTTTTGCCATTATTTCGGGTAAATTACTCTGTGTTTGCGATTCGCGCCACATGCGTCCAAGAGACAGAGCTTTTGAGATGGTTCCAGGTATCAGTGTATTTTTTAGAACGCGCATTTCCAGTGCGTGATCTATTGCGGCTATATCATTACGACTAACCTGACATAATGCCCGTACCAGTGTTTCGGCACGCTGATCATCTTTGACATTATTAATTATGAAGGTTTCCCCGAATTCATTAGCAGCAAAGATTGGCGAAGCGGGCAGGCCATCAAAATAATAGGTGGAGTGGGTAATTTCCGGTACGGCACGGCCAGCGGGATCGGCGTCTATAATAAAATGGTCATGCATTGCGGCACAATAAAATGCAACTGCGGTGTTGGAACCGCCCATCTCACATGCTGTGGTGCCGTAAAAAGTTCTACCAAGGTAAGCCTGAAACTCCTTGTAAGCGATCATTATGTGCTGGGTGTCTGAGCGGTCGAGTCCACCGTATTCAAGTTCTTCCTCCGCAGTCATTGGAGAGATTGCGCCCAGTAAATACGGTGTGCAAATCAATGCATCGTCAGGCACTTCACCGATACTTCTAAGCCTGAATTTTTTACCGGCATCATGTGCCTGGCTAATCAGTGCTTTGCCTTCTTCAATATCGCCACCGCCACCAGCACCCAGTATGGTAGCGCCAAGAAGTATATCTTGTAAATCCTGCTGAGAGAGTTCCTTAATGTTGTGACTCCTTATCAGCGCCAAGCAAAGCCAGCAGATCGGTCGATCTTGCTACCAGCAGTAGCACACCAACAGTAATAACAACGAAAAACATCGAGGCTGAGGCCACAACCGGTGAGTAGCCGTATCTGACGTTATTGAATATTTTGATCGGCAGGGTTTCAACGACAAACCCGGATATCATATTCGCGATTAGATATTAGTTAACACTGATAATAGCCACAAGGGCGAAGCCTGTGAGCAGGTATGGAGTAATTAAAGGCAGTACTATGGTTTTGAACAGTTGCCATTGTGTAGCGCCCATAATTGTCGCAGCTTCTACGACATCTTGTGTCAGGCTCGCAAAGCCTCGCGATATTATTACGAGTGGCAGTGTCACAAAAAAGATACCGTGTGAAATAACGGTAGCTTCTATACGACCGTACCAGCCGGCCTCTGCCCAAAAAAGGCTGGCACCGAGTGCCAGTATAATCGGTGGCAACAGGAATGGTCCGAGGCCAAGTGCAAAAGTAAATCTCGCGAGTCTGCTTTGTAATCGCCACAGCACATAGTTAATTGCCAGTGCCAGTGTCACTGAGATAAAGGCTGCGAAGAGTGCGACCAACAGTGACGTGGCAATAGCTTTCAGCCAGTCCGGATCGGTGAATAATATACTGTACCAGCGCATCGAAAATTCGGTAGGTGGAAAGGTTATGGTCTTTGATGCGCCAATAGAGACTCCGGCCACGACCACAAAAGGCGCAATTATGCCAATTGCTATTAAGCACAGGAAGATGCGGGCGCTTAAGCCTTTCAATTGCTGTTCCGATTCATACCGTCTTTGTTCCGGTTCACCATTAACCTGCTGAACTACTGCCAGCCGAACTTTTACCAGAAACAACGAGTGAGATTAGTAGAATAACACCGGTGATAATCAGCATCACCACTGCCAGCGCGGAGCCCAGCGGCAAGTTGGCATCTCCAAGTGCCTTGTCGCTAATTAACACGGTCATGGTCCAGTCCGATGGGCGCCCGAGCATTGTCGGCATGACAAAAACACCAAGTAAGTAGACAAACATAGTCAGGCTCAGCGCGATAAGTGTTTGTGCAAATATTGGTAGCGTCACATATACCGTGACCAGCCAGGGTGGTGTGCCCAGAGTTCGAGCCGCCTCTTCAACGCTTTTATCACGACGGGCAAGCTGTGGGTACAGAATGATGGATACGATAGATAATCCCAGTGTGACCAGACCAATCATCATGGCACCAAAACTCGGAGAAAGGGATCGCGGGTTTTGCCATGCACCGAGTGCTTCAAGTAAGCGAGGAATACCAGCGCTCTCGGAAAGTAAAATCAGCCACGAAAAGCCAACAATCACCTCGCTGAGACACATCAGTGACAATAAAAGTATTACCCAGAACAGTTGCCACTTACGCGATAGCTCAACGATAGACAGCACGGCGAAAAAAGCCAGAAACACAACAATGACGGCACTTAGTGCCGCCGAGAAAAGTGATCGCAGAGTGACATTGAGATAAAAACCAGAGAAGAATTTAGCGTAGTTTTCCCACACAAAAGCTTTTTCGTAGAATGCCATCGGGTCGGATTTATAGAAGCTAACAACCACCATAAAAGCAAGAGGTGCTAAAAAGAATATAACCAGTATACCGAGTGAGGTAACTCCGAGAAGGCGTGGCCAGAAATTCCCGGCTTGCTTATTCATTGCCATTACCCATGAATTTAACAACCACTTGATTTAACAAGCATCATCGGGCAGACACCATACCTGTGTCCAATCCCAGCTCAGGGAGACAGTGTCACCAACAACTACATCGGGTGCGTTGGTTTGAAAACAAGTCTGTTTAAATATCTTTCCAGCGACGTCTATCTCATGCTCTATGAGTGCACCGACAGGTCGTTGTGTAACTATTTTTCCTTGTAAACCACGCCTGGGTAGGCCGGGCTCAGGTAGACTGGTTTCAGACAGATTGCCAGTCTGTAGAACAATCTGTTCGGGGCGCACTGCGAGTGTCGTTTTCCCTTGCAGGTTGTTAGTCAATTCTTCCGGTAAGGAGAGCTCTACATCACCACAACGCGCTGTGGTTCCATTTATGTCAACATCGAGTAGATTGTTGTTGCCGATAAACTCTGCAACAAATCTGGTGGCAGGCTGTTGATAGATTTCTTTCGGGGAGCCTGACTGCTCGATCCTGCCATCGTTTATAAGCACTATTCGATCAGCCAGTGCCATGGCTTCGCTTTGATCATGAGTAACGAATATTGTTGTAATGCCGAGCTCTTTTTGTAGTTTACGAACTTCCTGCTGCAAGTGATCTCGCAACGCGGCATCCAGTGCAGAGAACGGTTCATCCATCAGAAAAAGTTGCGGTTCCAGTGCCAGTGCGCGTGCAATTGCTACACGCTGTCGCTGACCGCCGGAAAGGGAAGACACTTCTCGTGTTTTAAAACCTTGTAGTCCGGTTAGTTCAAGCAGATGATCGACACGATTATTGATTGTCTCAGAGGTGGCACGCCGCATTTTTAGTCCGTAGCCGATATTCCCGCCTACGTTTAAGTGTGGAAATAATGCCAGTGACTGGAACACCATACCAATGTTGCGCTTGTGGCTGGGTACGCCGGACAAGCCCTTACCATCCAGCTTAAGTTCACCCCGGTCGTGGGTTTCAAGTCCGGCAATGATTCGAAGCAGGGTGGTTTTACCGCACCCCGATGCCCCGAGCAAACAGATAAACTCACCGGTTTCTATTTGAAGCGATACATCAGCAAGCGCAACGGTACTACCGTAGCGCTTGCCAATACCGGAGAGATACAGTTCAGACATACCAATATGCCGATATGCTTATAGCGTTACAAAGGAAGTGCGCTTACTTAAGTTGCTGATGGTAGAGCTACTGTGCAATCATTTCCTGATACCTTGACTCAAGCCAGTCACCTTCACGTAAATGAACAGCGGTTTGTACGCGAATGGGTTCTATCTCACTACCGACTGCAGAAAATTCTTCATCTGTTAAGTCCATTGAATCACGCGGCACAATTGGGAAGATGCCAATCTTACGTGCCATCAGAGCTTGCGTTTCAGGAGAGCTCATATAATCGAGGAACTTTTCTGCAGCAGATATGTTTTTGCTGTCACGTGGTACCACCCAGAACGCATTGGATACAATGCCGCCTTCTTTCGGGAATGTTGAGGCGATAGGCTTGCCGTCCCAGATAGAGAGCATGGCAACGTCGTGATAGTAAAGTCCGGCATTCAGTTCGCCGGCTTCAAGTGCCTGTTGAAACTGTCCTTCATCGCGATACCAAAGACTCACCTGCGGTTTCAGTTCAGCGATTTTCGCTATAACTTTTTCCAGGCCTTCCCTTGTTTCCATTACTTCATAACCACCAAAGAATGTTTTGGCCGTAACTTCGAGCAAGCCTGAATTGGGTGTGGTGACGATACCTAGCTTGTTATCCCATTTACCTTCCCACAGTTCTTCCCAACTGGCCGGGGAATCTTTTGCGTAATCTGTATTGGTTACAAAAGTGGTGTAAAACGCCAGTGCGCCAACTGCAAACGCTTTGTCGTCTTTCATTTGAACATAGCCTTCTTTCAGGGCTTTGGTGCCCGGCATGTTTGCGGGATCAAGGCTTGCCCATAGTCCCGCTTCATTGCCACGTATAAGTACTTCATCAACTACCAGTGAGATCGGCAGGTGCTTTCTTTGCGCGAGCAGCTGCCATCAGCTGAGTCATCCAGGCAGAGTCCTCGGGCTGTGCGATGGACTTTACTTCGATACCCGTCTTCTCGGTAAAGCCCGGATAGATCTCCGCCGCCAGGGTTTCCTCAAAAAAGCCGCCCCATGCGCTGATCGTTAGCGTTTCTGCCAGTGCGGCACCGGTAGTTAGAACAGAAATGGCGGTGGCTGTTAAAAGTGTTTTGATATTTTTATGCATATGGTGGGTCCTCGGGGTTTCTGATTTGCGGCGCGTTGTTGTTAATTCCGGTAATTACTTCGCAGAGTAGCAAATTCGGCAATTCGCGGATACCGACTTCAGGTGTAACTCGGGCAAACAAGCTGGCAGATGTCGTAAATATCCGGCTGATTGATTTTGGATCAGACAGGCAAGCGAAACATTTGCCTTGTTTCCGCGAACATTGCGAGAATTATTTCGATGTAGATTGATTTTTGCAGCCGGTATTGTTCCAGGTGCCTGTTTCGGATTCCGCGAGCCTTGTGCAATAATCAGGTTTCGGTATATCTCTTTTTTAATAATACTGTTTTAAGGATAAATATGAACTCTACGCTACGCACAGTTGTATTTGGTCTTACGCTCTCATCTGTTGTCTGGTCACCTGTTTCATTTTCAGATGATGAGGCCAGTGAAAAAGCGATCAAGGCGCGGCAGGGATTAATGCAGGTCTACAGCTTTAATCTCGGTATGTTGTCCGCTATGGCAAAAGGCGAAAAGGATTATGATGCTGAGGTCGCGGCACTGGCTGCGACAAATTTAAGTACCGTTGCAGGCATGAATTCTGGTTCCATGTGGCCGCAGGGTTCAAGCAACGAAGACCACAAAACTCGTGCGCTGCCGGAGATCTGGTCAACCTATCCAAAAGTCGCAGAGAAAGACAAAGCGCTGGCTGAGTCCAGTGCGGCACTGGCGGCTGTTGCCGGAGATGGTCTCGATGCGCTGAAAGGCAGCATTGGTGATGTCGGTAAAAGCTGTAAAGGCTGCCATGATGATTTCCGCGCAAAAAAGAAATAGTGCGAAACATTTGTTTCTTAAAGCAGGAAAGTGCAGCATTTAAAAGCGGCCTCTGAATGCAACGAATATTGATATGGGATATCTGGACCAGACTCTTCCACTGGAGTCTGGTCGTTTGCGTTATTTTTTTACTCTTTAGTGGCAAAACCGGCAACGGATTTTATGAGTGGCATCGCTTAGTGGGTGAAGCGGTATTTGCGTTGCTGCTGTTTCGATTGTGCTGGAGTTTTTTCGGTAGTTCTAACAACCGGCTATCTGGTCTGCTTACTCATCCGAAAAAAAGTATTGATCACCTGGGGGGCTTGCTGCGCCGTGAGGTTGAACCGGAACGAGGGCACAATGCCGCCGGTGGCTGGGCGGTACTGCTAATGCTCATGCTGTTATCGGTTCAGGCGCTGACCGGTTTGTTCATTGCGGACGAAGAAGAATTTATTGAGGGAGCTTTCTACGAGACTATTCCAGCGGACTGGTCTGAAGAGTTGCTGCATATTCACCACTTCAATTCGGGGCTGATTATAGCGATAGTGGTTGTGCACGTGTTAATGATTGCGATCTATCATTATTGGGGCAGAACCAATCTTGTCAGTCGAATGCTCACTGGTAAATTAGCGTGGCCTGATCGTGCGTCTGTTCCTGAGGTCCGTTTTCGACACTGGAGTGTCGGGCTCATTATCGTGTGCTGCATATTTGCTGCAGTAGGCTTCCTGGTCGGTTGGCTCTAGTTTAAGTTCTGGTTTAAGTTCCGGTTTTGGTATTTTTGAAACCGGCTAGCCCGAGCGCCGAAGTGCATGTGAGGATAGCAATTTGGGACAGCGTTTTTTTTCTACTAAAAGCAGAGAGCCACATCTTGGACCGTACCCGCTGGAACAGCTGCGTCGTTTAGAGGCAGCACCTGATCTGTCTATTGTGCCTGTCGCGCAGTCTCTGGAGTTTCGCAGGCTGCAAACACCCCATTCACTCGTTAATGCCATGGGTGATTATCAGGCCATGATGGATGTAATTCGTGACGGATTGATCAACCCGAACCTTGCTGATGCGCCGAAAGACCCCGGTGAGCGTTCCAGGCATCTTAAGTCATTCGGATATTTTCAGGATGCATCGATGATGGCAATTTGTAAGCTGCCGGATGCTGCACGTCTCGACACTCCAACCTGCAACCCGGATGTCGAACGGCTTGGCTACGATATCCGTACAAAGCAAACAAAAACACTGGCATCAGGTATTGATGAAATTATGGCGGGCTTAAAGGAATCGCTGGAGCGGCCCCCGTCATCCATTGAAGAACATACCCATGCGATTGTCATACTCGATGAACATCTGCGACCGCCAAAACCGGATGAGCCCGGTGCAGAGTGGATTATGGATGCACAGGATCATCGCTCTGCTTTACGGGCTACCGAGACTGCTGTAATCCTCGCCAGTTATCTTAATGCGTTGGGGTTTCAGGGAAAGGCGCATACGGCCACGTCTTCGGATATTGATGCAAACAAGCTTGCAGTGGCGGCGGGACTGGCAACTGTTGAAGATAATCAATTGTGTGTGCCATGGCTGGGTGACCGATTCGGGTTAGCGGTCGTCACAACCGATATGGAAATTGCGACTGACAAACCACTCGCACCGTGGCGAGACCAGCCTTGGTTTAAAACCAAAGGCCCGGCATGGTGGATTGGCGGACGTACCGCGAAGAACGGTCTTAACAGAGATCCGTATGCCAAAAGAGATTATGTTGCAGGTGCTCATCCGTTTGAAAAACTTAAGCGGGTAGACACACCGACTACCTTTATCGATGAAGAGCGGGTAGCCCGTGTTCCAAAGCGAACCGATATGTTTGCACGCTCTCAGTTTGGTGATCTGGGTAAGAAGGTGCAGGACGGAGCACTGGGTGGTTGGTACGCACGCAAGAACGCACCGGCGACAGCACAACGAAGAGCGCTGGGTGCGTTTGTATTATTGCAGGATGGTGTGCCGGAAGTACCGAAGCAAAAACCCTCAGATGCGCAGAAAAATTCGGCAAACGTTAAGGCCGCAAGTTATTTTTTAGGAACAGATGCGGTCGGTATATCACGGTGCCCGGACTGGACCTGGTACAGCCATGATGCAACTGGTGCTGAGTTAATTCCGCCACATCACAATGCCATAAGCATGATCATTGATCAGGGCTTTGAAACCATGGAAGGCGCGAGTGGCGATGACTGGATTGCTGTGTCTCAATCTATGCGGGCCTATTTGCGATTCTCCTTACTGGGAGGAGTTATCGCAAAGCAAATACGTAATTTAGGTTATTCAGCCAAAGCGCATACGGTGCTTGACGGTGAAGTTTTGCAACCTCCCTTATTGCTATTGTCCGGGTTGGGGGAGGTCAGCCGTATTGGAGAAGTTATTCTTAATCCGTTGTTGGGTCCGCGATTAAAGTCCGGTGTGGTATCAACCGATATGCCGCTCACGCACGATAAGCCGATTGACTTCGGTTTACAGAACTTCTGTGAAAACTGCAACAAGTGTGCGCGGGAATGTCCGGCAGGTGCAATTACAGCCGGACCTAAAAAAATGTTTAACGGCTACGAGATATGGAAGTCTGACAGCCAGAAATGTACAACTTACCGTATTACTACAGAAGGCGGAGCGATGTGCGGACGTTGTATGAAAACCTGTCCGTGGAACCTGGAAGGATTGTTTTCAGAGAAGCCGTTTAGATGGGCTGCCTCTAATTTTTCCGGTGCAGCACCACTGCTTGCCAAACTGGATGACAAGCTTGGACATGGCACCGTTAACGACATTAAAAAATGGTGGTGGGATCTTGAGTTAAGCAGAGAAGAGGGCAATTATCAGCCAGCCGTTAAGCCTGTAAACCGCCGTGAGCTGCAAACTGATCTTGATTTAAAATTTGAAGATCAGACTCTGGCAGTATACCCGGCTAATCTTGTACCCTGGCCGTGGCCATATCCCTTCCCGATGGATCGCGAAGCGGGAATTAAGGCTTATAAGGAGCTGCTTTCTGCAGGTGAGTATAAAGCACGGCTGGCTAAAGGCGACGTGCAAGGTTTAACGCACAAGCTACCCGCGTTCTCTGACGCACCGGTGATAATGGCAAAAGTATCATTAGTTGAAAAAATGACCAGTGATGTAACCAAGTTCGAATTCACCGCGTGGGATGGTGAACCACTGCCGGAGTGGACCGCTGGCGGCCACTTGGATGTTGTAATAACCCCTGATCTGTTACGCCAGTACTCAATGTCCGGTGATCCCTCGGACAGGTCTAAATATCAAATTGGCGTATTACGAGAAGACGACGGCAAAGGCGGTTCCAGAATGATGCACCGCATATTCAACGAAGGGCGTCGTGTATTTATTTCCAAACCCATCAATCATTTTCATTTAGAAGAATCTGCTACTAAAATTTTTCTGATGGGCGGTGGTATAGGCATTACACCAATGATTGCTTTTGCACACCGACTACATACTTTGGGCTGCGACTTTGAGTTACGTTATTCGGCCAGTACCCGCAGTGGTGCCGGGTATGTCAATGACTTATCTTCAGTGCCGTGGGCAGACAAAGTCACAATGCACTTTTCTGATGAAGGATCACGCGCAGATCTCAATAAAATTCTGGCGGGCTTTCAGAGCGGCTGGCACGTATATACCTGCGGCCCTGATCTCTACATGCAAAGTGTTATAGAGGCGGCAAATGAAAGCGGTTTTCCTGAAGAAGCACAACACCTGGAGTATTTCTCAGTGCCGGAACAACCGGAGTATATAAACCATGAGTTCACGGTTAAAGTGGCCGGAACAGATCGGGAGTTTACTATCCCTGAAGACCAGACCATATCCGATGTCTTGACAGAGGCCGGCATTCACATAGATGTGAAATGCTCAGACGGTATTTGTGGTGTTTGCAATTGCACGGTGGTCGAAGGAGAGATTGAGCACCGTGACTTTGTATTATCAATGGAGCAGCGTAAGACACAATTTATATCGTGCCAAAGTCGTGCTGCCCCCGGCTGCAGCAAAATCATAATTGAAGTGTGATCAAGTACTGCATGCTACGGGGTGTGCGAGTTATTTGAAAATTTCAGCAGCCTGAATTGGCGGGGTACGCTCATTGTCCATGCGAGTACAATTTTTCAGCTTTTACTTTTACTCAATTAGGAATAGCCATCTTGGTTACAGAGGTATTAGTCGTCCGGTGTTGAATCAAACGCCTTTTTCTTTTCTGCAATATATTCTTCCATGGCACCTGGTTTTTCCATAATGCCTTTCATTTCCCCCATAATTTTAAGGTGTGCAGGATCCTGCTTCTGCATCATTTCCATGCCATGAGATTTGCTTTGTTCTACCATTTCTTCAAACGTGTTAGCGCTGAATGTTACATCACACGCTCCACCCATTTGCTTGCATGTCATTGTCTTCATTTCTCTCTCCGGTAGTTGATGTGGAATTTTAGCAGCTAAGGTCTTTTATAGTTTTAGCGCTGCAATTTTCCATTTACGTGATTCTCTTCAATTAAGCGACTGGCAAAAACGTCCGGGCTGGTATTTTTATGGCGGCCGTTAGTATTTTCTGTGATAGTGCAGGCGCAATCCGGGCGTGAGCTATATTACAGGCAACTATATAACCGAATGAACGTCGTAATTGTAAACTTACCGAAATTGCAATTCTGCTGTTCCGGGGTGCCATGAGCGATAGCAATGCCGATGTCAGTAGCGTAAAAGCCTGGATGGGCTTTTAACGGCCCATCGGCTGAGACATCTTTTAACTGGCTTTTGCCATCGTCTCATCTTGCGGTTCATATTGTTGAAGCAAATAATTGATTGCGTTTTCAACAACCTCTGCCTTAACGTGAACATGATCATCCCCAAAGCTTGACAATCCCCCCGATGTTACTATTTCGTAGCTCGGGAAGTAGTCCAGTGCACCTTTAAAACGTACACGCAATTTTTCCGCAACGCATCTCATTACGGCTTTGGAATAGCTATTGGCGCTAACGCAATCCTGCCCTGAAAATGAGGTTTGCAAAGGAACCGGTGAGACGGTGAGCATTATATTTTTTACGCCGGACTCCAGAATGGCTGCTATGCCTTTTTCCATCAGAGAGTAACTGTCCTCAACACTCAGTTGTTCAAATGAGTATCTATCAGCATCTGATCGCAATACCTGCGGTGGTGGATTTCTGTTTAAGTAACACTTTTCATTTTCGTCATACCAGCATTCGTTTAAGCCTAACGTGATAACCAGTAAATCGCTGCTGCTGATCTGAACATAAAGCTCATCAATTTCACGACGGCGTTCCAATGCTCTGTCGAGAGTGACGGGGTTACCTGCCGCCAGTAGTAAATCGATGTACCCTTCACTTGTATCCAATAGCGTCTCAGGCAACTTCGAAGTATCTACATTATCTGCAGCCCACAGCAATCGCTGTGAAATACAAGCAGGGTTGTACTCGTTGAGAATTCCGTTTGGAGCGAATGCCCACTCAGATTTTGGTACTGCGTAGCTCGCTGTAGGTAGTTTGTAGTTTTTTTCGAGTACAGCCTCAATATTTCTCGCAAAGCACGAACCGATAGTAAATATGCGACTACCGGGTGTGAGAGAAAAGCTCGGTTTTACTGCCGGAAAAAGCAATCCGTCATGTGATCGAGCCGAATCTTCCGCGTCTGGGTGTCTGTTGTTTGGTTTTGCTTTTATTGTGTTTTTTAATGCCGCGTTTCCCTTCACCCTCATTGCCAACTCTCCGCAGTGATGTAATTTTGACTAGTGGTAAAATAGTGACTTATCTCCCGAGGGCAGCAAGTTCCATTCCTCGGAATCTGTTTTTGGCAAGCTGTGGATTTACCCCGTATTGCTTGTGTCCGAAGTACTTGGTTTTAATAGACAGGGTTACTCCCCGGACAGACCAGTGTGTTGGCTTTTATGAAATACTAAAACTGCTGGCGGAGAAAAGGCCAGTCTCAGCTGTTACGGATTATTTTCTGAGATTCCGGGTCTTCACAAATTACCCGAGCTACTATATTAGGTGGCATATCAATCGTTCTTTATTTGCGGCAGGAACACTCATGACCCAGGCATTTATAGATTACCTAGATCAAGAAATTACCGATCTCAGGAATACCGGTCTGTACAAGACTGAACGCATCATTGATTCAAAGCAATCCGGTACCGTCGCGCTGGATTCCGGTCGGTCAGTTATAAATATGTGTGCCAACAACTACCTGGGCTTGTCTGATCATCCGAAGTTGATAGAGGCGGGCCGTGAGGCATTGTCTCGCTACGGTTATGGTATGTCTTCAGTGCGGTTTATATGTGGTACCCAGTCACCGCACAAAATATTGGAGGAGCGGCTTTCTGTATTTCTCGGTACCGAAGACACTATTCTCTATTCCAGTTGTTTTGATGCCAATACCGGATTGTTTGAGACAATACTGGGGCCGGACGATGCCATTATTTCGGATGCTTTAAATCATGCGTCGATAATTGACGGCGTAAGATTGTGCAAAGCCAAACGGTTACGCTACGACAACAGTGACATGAACGCACTGGAAGATAGATTAAAAGAAGCATCAGATTGTCGTTTTAAGCTTATAGCTACCGATGGAATATTTTCTATGGATGGTTACATAGCAAAGCTTACGGAAATATGCGATCTGGCTGAACGCTATGGCGCAATGGTGATGGTCGATGACAGCCACGCGGTTGGTTTTATGGGTGAGAATGGTCGTGGTACCCATGAGCACTGTGGGGTAATGGGGAGAATAGATATCATTACCGGAACACTTGGAAAGGCACTTGGGGGTGCATCGGGAGGCTACACCAGTGGCAAGCGTGAAGTCATTGACTGGCTGCGTCAGAGATCGCGACCGTATTTATTTTCCAATACGCTTGCACCAGTGATTGCATCTACCTCTATCGCGGTGCTTGATATGCTCGAAGCATCAAACGAACGCAGAGCTACGTTAATGGAAAACTCGCGTTTCTTCAGACAGCGTTTGACAGATGCCGGCTTTCATTTGCTGCAGGGGGAACACCCGATCATACCGGTCATGCTGGGCGATCCGAAGCTGGCACAGACAATGGCAAGTGAGCTCGATCAGCGTGGTGTGTATGTAGCGCCTTTTAGCTTTCCGGTTGTACCGCGTGGTAAAGACCGCATTCGCACACAGATGTCAGCAGCACACAGCAGAGCTGAACTCAATACAGCAATTGATGCATTCATTGATGCAGGCAAATCCATGGGTATTGTTTCATGACCCGAATGAAGGCACTGATAAAGGCAGCACCTGAACCGGGCCTTGTAATGGAGCAGGTTGATATTCCCGCACCCGGTCCGGACGAAGTGCTAATCAAAGTAAAAAAAACTGCCATTTGCGGCACCGACGTACACATTTGGAACTGGGATGAATGGTCCGCGAACACAGTACCTACGCCAATGGTGGTCGGCCACGAGTTTTGCGGTGAAATAGTTGAAACCGGTGCTGCAGTAAAAAAATTCAGTGTTGGTGAACGCGTATCAGGTGAGGGGCATATAGTTTGTGGTACCTGCCGGAATTGCCGTGCCGGGCGTGGTCATCTGTGCAGGAATACACAGGGAGTCGGGGTTAATCGATCAGGTGCGTTCGCAGAGTACTTAGCGTTGCCGTGCGATAATATTGTACCAATACCGGACGACATCCCGGATGAGATAGCAGCGATCTTTGATCCGTTTGGCAACGCAGTACATACCGCATTGAGTTTTGATCTAATCGGCGAAGATGTACTGGTAACCGGTGCCGGACCGATCGGAATTATGGG
>CAZYRP010000056.1:0-26919 GCA_964649465.1 uncultured Granulosicoccaceae bacterium
GCCCAGTCAACAGACTCCTGATCAGTGACTGTTGCAATTGTGTCGTTCCAACGATTCAGCCAACCAGCCATGCAGCTCATCGTTATGATCTCTACTACCTGTTCCGCAGAATAGTGTTTTCTAAGCTCTTCGAAATGCTCAGGCCCGGCGGCATTTGGTGTTTGACTTGAATCCCTCATGAGATCCAGTGCCGCACGCTCGGCGTCGGTAAATAAATCACTTGTTTCGTATTCCCACAAAGCTTTTACTCTTTCGGTTGGGACATTCATCTTAGCCAAAGAGGATGCACCATGTGATTGACAATGTACGCAACCGCCTGCAAGGCTTGCCATAGTAAACAGCATTCTTTTTAATTCTTTAGGAATGGTGCGTTCACTGTTAACCAGATTTTTAAGTTCCTGCAATTTGTCACGCAACTCCGGCCAATTATCAAGTTCAAATTCTTGTCGATTACTATAAGTGCTCATTTGTGACCCCATATCGAAATTCAATGAAGATGTTAATATTGTATGTCAGTGTTAAGAGATAACTGCCTTATAGAGCAGACGCAGAGCCAAAATACTCAGGACAGTTCGGAACAGAATTTTAAAAGCTGACTCGGGAATATTTTTAAGTACAGTTCCACCTGCTATTGTGCCAAGCAGACCACTGACTATCATCGCTAGTACCAGAGGTATCCACTCCAATATAACAAAGCCTAAAAATCCAAACGCAATTACTTTGATGCCATGTTGAAAGGTCATGCAAACGGCATGGGTCGAGACAGTTGCATCACGACCGTAACGATCAGGGCTTAAAAAGGCTCCCAGTAGTGGCCCGGTTGCACCTAAAAACATAGCACCAAAGCTTGTGACCGCACCAACGAAAAAATATGCGCTACTTTTAATTTGTTTAGCGCGAATCTTCGGTGCCCAAATGGACCACAGAATAAATAGCGCGAGTAGTATCTGTAACCATTGAGTGGGAAGGTTAACAAAGATCTGACTACCAATTAATACACCGAGTATAATACCGGGGAAAAACCAGCCTGCAATGTCAGGTATAATGTGCGAACGGAGCATTGTTGCACGCCCGGCGTTTGACCCGATCTGAATAATGGCGTGCACTGGCAAAGCGATGACCGGTGGTATGAATGACAGCAATGCTATAAGCATAGCCACACCACCACCGAGACCGAACGCAGCACTTATGGTAGATGTCAGAAAACTGATACCTATCAAAATCAGTGCGGGGCCCGGGCCAATCTGCGCTGGAAGCAAGCTATCCATACTGAATCAATGCAGGTTTATATTAACGCTTCGTGCTACTCACCTTGATACAGTGGTGTTGGCTGCGTAAAAAAATTGTATAAAATGTTGTAGGCAAGCATATAGTTTTTTTGCTGGAAACTGGCGTGTGAAATTCCGGCCATCACACTGAACTGTTTATCGTTGTTAGGCAGCTGCGTGAAGAATTTTATTAGATCATCAAAGCTTGCAATCCCATCGTATTCACCACGCATAACAATTGTCGGACAGGTAATCTTGAGCGGGTCTATCAGCGGTAATCGCGAACACATATCAATGTAAGTGCCATTGGGCATCGAATCATCAAGAGCTGTAATGGCCTCTGCAAATGCTTCGATTACATCATCTGATGCGGTGCCGGGGTGGTCTCGATTGAAAATGGAGTAAACAAAATCACGATCAATTGGGCGGCGGGTGCTGTCCATGAATTGTGGAAGTTTCTTTTTACGTTCTGCGAGCGTCGGGCTGCCCTCCCCGGTCCAGACAAACGCATCCAAAGCCAGACGGCTTACCCGTTCGGGATGATTTTGCGCAAACATAGCTGCACGCAAAGCCCCTGACGAGATGCCATATGCGAGGACGTCTTTTGTTTTTCGAAGTGAGAAGATGTAATCGGTTGCTGCGGCAAGATCGTCTGCACCGTTGGCAATGTCGCACGTGATATCGCGATCTTTACCTGATCTGCCATAGCCTTCCATGTCTACACACCAGGTGTCGAAACCTTTTGCGGCAAACCAGTCCATCACGGAACTGAAAGGTCGGCCAGGCACCTGCAGGTCGAACGTGGGCTGTGACGCCATTGATGACCCATGAATAAAAAGCACGGTGCCGAGTTTATTCTCTGGCGACTCAGTATATTTTTCCCATAAGAATAGATCGATATCGCCTTTTTTAGTCCAGTGTTCCTTGCTGACAATATTATAGTCGGTCGCTGTTTCAGTCATCGATTAAGGCTCCTGAGAGTCATGTTAAACGCAGCCTGATCAACCTCGACCACGTTCATATTATGGATTGGTGACGCACTTGATATTAAGAGCATTTACCCGGCAATGCTTATCAGTCAGATACGGAGCGATTATGCAGCGTGTTGGTCAGGGTGCCAATACCGTCAATATGAAGCTCGACAACATCGCGGACTACACATATTTTGGCGGATTATTTCCAATACACACACCAGTTTCAATTAAGTACTGAATTCCATTGCTGGCATCTTCTGTATCGAGGGCATAGGGTTTTTATAGTTTTTTTCGTTAACTACACCGACCGGGTGAGTGTTGGGCATATTGAAGTTTGCAATTTTAAGGCTTAATTATCCGCTGTTTCTTCGCCTATGGTTGTCATTTAGCGCTGTATTGGTTGTTCTTTATTGTATTGGCTGCCTGTTAAAGCTGCTGTTGGTGCGCCATGCTTCCTCAATTTCATTGACAGTTTCTACTGTATATGATTTAGTGATATTTCGATAGTTTAGTGCCTTATCGATGAAATAGCAGATTGTTCTGGCAGCTTGCAAGCCGCAATAACAGAGACAATTTGCAGGAGGATAGTGGTAGTCCACTCAACTGTGCTATGCACGGCTGGATTGCGTGCAATTGGTTTGAGAATGCGGATATCTATTCGCCGTAGCGCAACTGAATTCAAAAAACACCGAGTATAGACCGGTGTTTTCCAGCAGGCTAATGAGGAGGAAAGATGGCTACTATCGATTCACTAAAGAGAAGGCGTTTCTTACAAAGTTCAACTGCACTGGCTGTAGCGGGATTAACCGGCAGTCTTGCCAGTTCGGCCCATGCTGCAGACTTTCCCGAACGATCATTGCAGGTTTATATCCCGACACGTGCCGGTGGTGGTGCCGATCGTAACTTTCGAAGTTTTTCCGGTGTCTGGAAAGACCATTTGGCAGGCGAGCTTGAACCGCAATTTTATCCCGGGGCTGCAGGTCGCGTAGGTTATGAAACCTATATGGGTAAGGCCGGTGATGATTGTCACGATTTGATTTTTGGCAACATGGGACCCGAGGTTCTAAACTGGGTTGTTAAAAAACCTACCTTTGCACTGGAAGACTACTTCTATTTTATGCAGGTAGATGCTGACCCGGGTAGCATTTACGTCAATGCTGACAGTGACATGAAAACACTGGAAGATGTCGTCGCAGAAGGCAAAAAGCGCACCCTGACGGTTGGTACGAGTCGTCTCGCACACCCTGCCTCTCTTGGTATGCTTGTGCTGGCAGCAAAGACCGGTATGAGCGTTAACCTGATACCTCTGTCCGGTGGTAAGAACACTCGAAATGGCGTGTTGACCGGTGAAGTCGATCTTGGTGTTTTGCCAGTCACTTCGGTGATGGGCAGAAAAGGCATCAACGTGGTCGGGTTGTTTGAAGAAAATAACGCCCTGCCCGACAAATTACCCAATGCAGTATTGGTGAATACAGAATACGATCTGGGCATACCACCATTGGCCGCAGGTGCAAGAGCCTTCGGTATTAAAAAGGCAGCTGCCGATAAACACCCGGACCGTTTTGAAAAACTTGTGGCTTCTGGCGCGAAAGTATTTGACGATCCAGCCTACAAAGAAGCAGTTGCTGCCGCCAAGGCGCCATGGGAATTTATATCACCTGGTGATACAGATGCTTGTGCTGAGTATGTACGCAACATAACTGCAGTTGGCGAGCAGTATCGTGATCTCCTGACTGGTTAGTAGCCACGCTGGTTTCACAATAAGAGCAGGTTCACCCTAATCAGCTGACCGATGCCAGGGACGGCATCTCGCTGTAATGCGTTGTACTACCAGCTGAATTAAACCCACAAGCATGCAACAAACACCAACACCGCAACAAGAACCTGAAAACCGATCCGAGGAACTACCTGATTCGGCACCTCGAAACGTCTTGCCAGAGCTGATTATTCCGGCACTGGCATTGGTGTTTGCGATTTACTATCTAACAACAATTACCGAAGTGCCGTGGATAGCTCAGGCCAGTGCGATGCTGGTCAGTTTTCTGCTATTACTTTCAATCATTGCATTTGCAATTCGTACGATCTATCGAATTCGCACAGGGAGCGAGTATCTCGGCTTGTCCGATAGCTTTACCGCGTTGCGCGTGAACGGTGTTGCGAACGTGAAACGCGCGGTATTGTTTGCATTGACCGTTCTCTACATACTGTTGCTACCGTTGTTGGGATTCAGTCTTGCGACTTTCTTACTAATTTTCATCGGTATTATCATTCTGTCTCACAAGCAGTCACTATTTTCGGTTTCCATAGCCGAAGTGCTGCGCGCCTTTTTTATAGCGTTGGTTTGCACGGTGGTAGGCTACGTTGCATTCATACATTTGTTTAAAACCCGATTTCCGTTTGGCCCGGTCGAAAACCTGATTAAGGGTTGGTTACAGTGAACCCCGAGATCGGCAGTTTCTTTTCTATTCTTGTCGACACACTCGGCTATTGGTGGGTCATTCTGCCAGCTACTGTACTGGGAGTGTTGGTCGGTGCGATTCCAGGTTTTAGCGCCGCTAATACTATTATTGTTTTGCTGCCGCTAACACTGACCATGGAACCTGTGACTGCAATGTTCTTTATGGTCGCACTTTATACGTCGTCGCGGCTTGGTGCTGGTATCCCTGCAATACTGGTCAATATACCCGGAACCGCCGGTGCGGCTGCAACCCCGCTGGATGGGTATCCGATGACTAAAAGTGGTCTCGGCCAACAGGCACTGGCAATTTCTTTTGTCGCGTCTGTACTCGGTGGATTAATTACTACCATTGCAGCGCTTATTTTAATTCCCTGGTTGTCGCGTGTGGCGTTTCATCTGCACAGTGTCGAAATGATTGTTGTTATGTTGTTTGGTATATCACTGATCGCGACGATATCCTCTGGCGATACCATCAAAGGACTGATTGCGGGATTCTTCGGACTCATGCTTGGCTACATAGGCGCTGACGTGGTTTATGAAACACCACGAGGCACCTTTGGATTCCTGGAGCTTTACGATAAAGTTCCACTGATACCGGCACTGGTGGGATTGTTTGCTATTTCCGAAGCGTTCGTGATTATGGAGCGCGATAGTATCGTTTCACGGGGCGGTGGTGATAAAACGTCACGCAGCTGGAGTGCTACTTTTGAGGGTATACGACAGACGCTAAAAGAATGGAAAGAGATTGTCTGGACCAGCCTGCTAGGTCTCTTCATAGGTGTAATTCCCGGAGCGGGTGCAGCGATTGCATCGTTCGTTGCGTATCAGCAGTCAAAGCTCTTTTCGCGTACACCAGAAAAATATGGCACGGGTCATGTCAACGGGCTAATAGCTCCTGAGTCTGCCAACAACGGTGTCACATCCGGCACACTCGTACCTCTTTTAATTATTGGCGTACCCGGTGGTGCTACTGCCGCCATTATGGCGGTAGTACTTGAATATCATGGCATCCATTTCGGGCCTGACCTGTTCGAAGAACAACCGTTAATCGCTTACGGTTCGTTTACTGCAATGGCAATTACCTACGTGTTGCTGGGTTTGATGATTCTTCCACTGACCCGCTACATGTCATCGGTGGTGATTGTTCCCACCGTTTATATGGTACCGATACTGATTGCATTTACGCTTATCGGTTCGTTCGTGCCTCGTGCCTATGTATTTGATATTGGTATTGCACTGGTTTTTGGTGTCATTGGTTATATCGCCCGCAAGACCGGTTACCATGTAGCCGCCATTTTGATCGGCGTTATTCTTGGTCCCTTACTGGAAAACTATTTTCTTCGCGCACTGCGTATCTCACAGGGTGATCTGTCTGTGCTGTTTTCATCGAAAATTGGCAATACACTTTGGGTTCTGTTGCTTTTGTCACTGCTGCTTCCGGTGATACGACAGCGTTTCGTTAATCGTCGGGCTAAGGTTAGCCATCATGATGAAGAAGATCATCAGCCATGAAACAACAACTATCCCATCGCGTTAAGAGGGTTTCACATCTTGATATCTTAGGTGGCGGCCAGATTGTGGTTGATGGCAACTATGCTTTTATAGGGCATATGAAACCACCGCATGGAACCAGCATTGTCGATGTTTCTGATCCTGCAAATCCGCGTGTTGTCTGTACTCTTGAGACAGGTAGCGAGTGGTCGCATACACATAAAGTTCGTGTAGCAGGTGATTTAATGATCACCAATGTCGAGCAGGATCGTCGACATTTACTGCGCAAGGGCGATCGTCTTGATGCCGTTCATGCAGAACTTGCTGCCAAAGGAATCAAACAGCTATCAAATTCCGATATTGCAGCAGCTCTGGGTGTTAGCGAGAGTGATCTTGAAGCGATTATGGCGTGCCGCAAACGCGGATATACCGAAGGTGGCTTTAAGGTATGGGATATCAGCGACCGCACGAGTCCAAAATTACTAGCCTACGAACGCACCCACGGATTCGGTGTACACCGCTTCGACATGGACCAGAATTACGCCTACATCTCAACGGAGATGGATGGTTATATCGGTAACATTCTGGTGATCTATGATCTGGCCCGGCCGGACAAGCCCGTGGAAGTTTCGCGCTGGTGGATGCCAGGTCAGCATGTGGCTGGTGGCGAGACGCCTCACTGGGAAGGTTACGGTCATCGGCTGCATCATGCGCTGCGCGTTGGTGATGAATTGTGGGCCTCCGTATGGCAAGCCGGATTTCGTGCGATAGATATAAGTGACATCACAAAACCGAAAACCATTGGTAGCTACAACTATCACCCATGGGTGGTTGAGCCGACGCATACGGTATTGCCCGCAACACAATTAATTAATGGTCGCCGTATAGCGGTAGTGTGCGATGAGGAACACAAGCACAGACACGGCCAGCCTCATGCAGGCCTGTGGTTGTTCGATGTCACTGACCTTAACAACATACAGCCGCTTTCTACTTTTCATGTGAGTGAAATGGATTCACCCTGGTCTCGCGCCGAGGGTCGTTTCGGCATACACCAGTTTCAGGAACACATTGACGACAAACTGGTTTATTGCGCATGGTTCTCTGGTGGCTTGCGCATTGTAGACATAGCAGACCCGACATCACCGGTTGAAGCAGGCTTTTTTATTCCGGAGCCCGTCGATTCTTTGCCTGCACCTCAGAGCAATGATGTTGACGTTGACAGCCGTGGACTGATTTATCTGTTGGATCGCGACCGCGGCATGGATATTCTGGAGTATGAACCACACAGCTAATATCGCGATCAACAACAAAGAAGGCACCCTACCGTCACTGTCTCTTAAACCAGTACCATCAGGAGAAACCAATGAATACAAGAACACTTGGTAGCAACTTGAAAGTATCTGCACTCGGCCTTGGCTGTATGGGTATGACACCGATTTACGGTACACCGGACCCTGCAGAGGCAAAAGAAACCGTACACGCGGCTGTTGATGCCGGTATGAACTTCATTGACACGGCAGACGCCTATGCCAGAGGTAAAAACGAATCCATTGTTGGTGAAGCCATCGCGGGTATTCGTGATCGCGTGGTACTGGCTACAAAATTTGGCAATGTTCGTTTTGAAGATGGCACCAGCACCGTCAACGGCAAGCCGGAATACGTTGCTGAAGCCTGTGATAAATCACTTGGCCGTCTCGGTGTCGATCATATAGATCTTTATTATCTGCACCGTGTTGACACAACTGTACCGATTGAAGAAACCATCGGTGCAATGGGCAAGCTTGTTGATGCAGGAAAAGTCGGTGCGATTGGTCTTAGCGAGGCCGGTGCTCAAACAATACGCAGGGCTCAAGCGGAGTATCCTATTGCCTGTGTGCAAACTGAATATTCATTATCCACTCGCGACGTTGAAGCAGAGATATTGCCCACATGTCGCGAGTTAGGCATCGGCTTTGTTGCCTATGCACCACTGACTCGCGGTTTATTAAGTGGTGAGATTAGAAGCCTCGATGATCTGGAAGAAAATGATCGCAGGCACGCGATGCCGCGATTCCAGTCAGAGAACCTTGCCAACAATCTTGCTATGGTCGATGCACTTAGTGATATCGCCGAACGCCATAATGTATCTACTGCCGCTATTGCAATCGCCTGGGTACTTTCACGCGGAGAAGATGTTGTCCCGATCCCCGGGTGCAAGCGTCGTAAAACAATGAGTGATTGTCTGACAGCCCTGAACGTCAATCTATCAAGCACAGATATCGAAAGTATTGAATCAAGCGTTAACGCGGGTAAAGTGCTGGGAACGCGATATCCCGCAGGTGGAATGAAACGTTTGGGACTGTAGATGTACGTCCGCTTCTGTCTGTAAACGTTTTAAAGGAGACAAATGCGCACGCTTTGCATATGTAGTTCCTGTGATATACGATGAAATCACAGCAGTATTAAAGTATCTCTGGGGAGGAGACTAATGAAATATCTTAACGATTATCGAAATACACTGGCATCTGTCTGTAAAGTAGCCGCCTGCACCTTGCTTTTGGGAATCGCGTCGCCTGCCATGGCGCAGGACTTTATCGCTATCAAAGGTGGTCAGGTTAACGGTGCCTTTAACCGTACAGCCAGCGCCTGGGCCGCGCTGGCAACTGAAAATATGGATGGCGTGCGGGCATCGGCTGAAGCCACAGCTGGATCACTGGATAACCTTCGTTCACTTGCATCAGGCGAGGCTGAGTTGGGCATTGCATTTGCCAGTGATGTGTACAGCGCTTACCGAGGAGAGGAGCCATTTGAGAGTGCCTTAGATAAGGTGCGCGCAGTAACCTTCCTGTTCGGTTCGGTTGGACATTTCGTGGTACCTGCAGACAGCGACATCAAGACCCTGGCTGACATTAAAGGCAAAACAATTTCTATGGGTGGTCCGGGTTCTGGTTCTGCCAAAAGTCTGCAAGCGCTTTTGGATCACGCCAACATGTCAGACACTATTGAAGCAGTTTATTCCGGACGTAAAAGTCCTGATGAGCTCAAGAACGGTAAGATAGATGCTTTTAACTGGCACCCGGGTATCGGCAACGCTATGATTCGCGACACTGCTGCCAGTATGGGTATTCGTTTCATTGATATGAATGAAACCGCTGAGGCATCCGGTTTTTACGATGCATTTCCCTACTATGGCCCTACGGTGATACCAGCAGGTGTTTACCCGAATGTTGATGTGGACACCCAAACATTTGGTACCGGTACGCTAATGATGTCAAATGCTGATGTAGATGCAGACCTTATCTATAACATGTTGAAAACAGTCTACTCAGACAAAGGCAAAGAATTCCTTTTGTCATCTGCTGGAGGATCATCAAAGGAAATGACGCTTGAAAATGCGCTTCGAACTGTAACCCTGCCGTTGCATGAAGGAGCCGTCCGCTTTTTCGAAGAACAGGGAGTCACCATTCCTGCGGAACTGAAATAGTACGTAGCACGCGCAAACGACCAGCGCTGTGTTGAAAGACACGGCGCTGGTTATTCGCAACGGGATATTACTTAAGCATGACGGACGTAAACTCCGATACAACACATGCTTTGCAAGACACTGCAACTGACTTCGGATTGGTACTAAGAGTAATTGCCATTTGTCTTGGTGGCTTTACGCTTTGGTCGGCAGGACCTGGCCTTGCAACTGATCACATACGGCTTACGATATTTTTGGTTGCAATCTGGACCTTTGTGTTCCTCAGCCATGATATACGGCGCCAGTTCCACAAACCTCATTTCTCGCCTATGGCGATAACATTAGGATTGCTATCGGCTATATCATTGGCGTTGCTGTCCACTATGGCGACGGCATTGTTTGCAGGCGAACCCATTGCGATCGCTATAGCTGTTTGTTGCGTTGTATTATTTTTGACAAGCTTTTTTGTCAAAGGATCCAGCAATATCGCACTTGCAGTCATCGGTGCTTTGGTTATCTGGTACACCTACGCAAATTATCTTGAGCTGGTAAACCGCGCCGGTGCATGGACGGACACAGATGTCTTTGTTGCCGGTATCGCCACACTAATCTCACTCGAAGCCGCGCGCCGTGCATTGGGTTGGGCGATACCCATCATCGCAGTTCTGGCAATGCTTTATGCCTATTTTGGCCAGTACATGCCATACGATATTGCCCATCGCGGTGTCAAACTTGAGCGTATCCTCAATTACATTCTCTACTCGCAGGAGGGTGTTTTCGGAATCATGACTTCAGTCATGGCCAACTATGTATTCGTATTTATATTACTGGGTGCATTTATGACCAAAAGCGGAATGGGCCGCTTTTTCATAGAGTTTCCGATGGCAATAGCAGGCCGCTCAGCCGGTGGGCCAGCTAAGGTAGCCGTTTTTTCATCAGGCATTTTCGGATCAATCTCGGGCAGTAGTCTGGCCAACATCGTCTCTACCGGCACATTTACTATTCCCCTGATGAAGCGCGTGGGTTTTCGCCCTGCGGTGGCGGGAGCAGTAGAAAACAGCGCATCGCTTGGGGGTCAGGTCTTACCGCCAGTCATGGGTGCGGGTGTTTTTGTTATGGCCGAGATTACAGGCATCGCCTACACCGAGATTATTGCTGTAGCACTGGCACCAGCGCTTCTGTATTTCGCTGCCCTGATACTCATTGTCCATTTCGAGGCCAAGCGTACTGGTATTGGTGGGGTTCCTGAAGATGAAGCCGTGGCCCCAATGCAGGTTCTACGCGATGGCTGGTTTCATATTGTGCCTTTTGCTGTTCTGGTGGCAAGTCTGGTCAATGGCTATTCTCCTGATCGCAGTGCACTTGCAGCCATTATTGTTATCCTGATTATCAATTGGGTTCGTCATGGGCTCGCACGATTAACCAGTGCTACTACTCCGCAAGATGCATTTCTTGGCCCGCGTGGTATTAGCGATGCGATGACCGATGGTGCTAAAAATGCCGTCGCTATCGGTGGCATTGCAGCAGCAATTGGAATCATCGTCGGTATGATTGCTCTGACGGGCTTTGGCCTCAAGATGGGATTGCTAATTGTCGGTGCCACTGACGGATCACTTTTCCTAACCCTGGTACTGATCGCACTTTCATCACTGATCTTAGGTATGGCACTTCCGATTACTGCGGCCTACCTTGTACTGGTTGTTATTGCGGCCCCGGCGCTTGAACAACTTGGCGTGCCACTTATAGCCGCACATATGATCGTATTCTGGCTTAGTCAGGACTCCAACATCACGCCGCCTGTATGCCTGGGCGCTTTTGTCGCTGCATCAATAGCAAAAGCGGGACCCTGGGAAACTGCGTGGCTCAGCTTTCGGTTTGCAAAGATGCTCTATGTAATGCCCCTGCTCTTTGCGTACACACCTATCTTATTTACAGGGTCCACTGAGATTGCGCTATGGACCATTACCACTGCGACGCTGGGTACGGTGGCTTTTGCAGCGTGGACCATGGGATATTTGCGAACCTACACTACCCGGATAACATCACTTTTATTAGCGGCGATTGCGCTGGCCTTGTTTTGGCCGGCTGATATGAGCATTGGCTTTGGCATGTCTGGCTTTGCTATTAATATTGCCGGCGCTGTTGCGTTTGTGTTTATCCTCATTCAACAAGGGCGGCAGATCGCCACCCAATCAACTCCAGGAATCGTGTGATATGAACAACAACATTCCCTTCTGTGCGGGACCGGTTCCAGATACCTACGCACCCGATTTTGAGATGCCACAAAATGCCTGTGACACGCATTTCCATATTTTTCCCGAGGGTAACGACCACAGACTGACACCCCACCGCAGCTATACGCCTCCAGTGGCCAGTATGGAGATGTTTGAAAAGATGTCGAAAGCTCTCGGCACATCGCGCGGTGTTCTCATTCAACCCAGTGTCTATGCCGAAGACAACGCAGCCCTTGTGGCCGCAACTGCCGCAGCCCCTGATAGGTTACGTGGTGTTGTTACCGTCACCTCTGCGGTCACCGACAACGAACTTGAAGATTTTCATGCGGCTGGTGTACGTGGCATACGCGTCAACATTGTTGATAGTGGTGGTATGCCGTTTAAGAATTTGAATGAAGCATGGGACTTTACCGCCCGCATTGCAGGTATGGGATGGCACATAGAGCTGTTAGCGCATGTGGAGCAGATTGATGACATAGATGCTGAACTGTCCCGTTCCAAAGTGCCTGTCATTTTCGGCCACCTTGGATACACTAAAACATCCTATGGCGTTGAACACCCGGGCTACCAGCGATTTCTCGCTGCAATGGCTGCGGGGCGTTGTTGGGTAAAGCTAACGGGCGCTTACAGAATCAGTAGTAAAGAGGCCGCACCTTATGATGATGTCGCACCGATGGCCAAAGCATTGCTTGCAACTAGTTCGGATAATATAGTCTGGGGATCGGACTGGCCACATCCACGCCACACTGGAGTCATGCCCAATGACGGCGCACTGCTTAATCAACTTGCCGATTGGGGTGCAGATGCCGAAACCAGACACAAAATTCTTGTGGACAATCCGGCGCTTTTCTACGGTTTTTAATTTAAGAGACAGGGTGCGACTCGGTGGCAACTTTTCAGCTCGATCGTCCTGCTATTGATCACCCCGTATCTGCTAACAGGATTCGCGCTTCAAGCTGAGAGGTTTTTACTTAATCATGCGTCTATAGCACCTGAAATACCTCGTATACCGGCCCGCCGGCTAATCTATGGCCGCTACCAACTGCAACCAATTCATTTAACCAGCGATAGCGTTCGTCGCCAGTTTCAAAGCGCGGCGTAATGCGAAAATAATATTCGGAAGGATCTACTTCCTTGCCACTGTTGAGGCGATCCATTATTGCCGTCACCAGGGCGGTTTTACCGCTGAGTTGCAGATCCATGAGTTCTTCCTGACGGGTCTTCGGCTCCGGCAGATATAGACCTGCTGACAATCTATCGATCGTTCATTCCGTTTATAGCAATCCAGGTCCTGATACTCGGGATACTAATGGCTTTTCCTTCGATTTCGTTGTTCCTTGTCAGGTAAAGACTGTCAGCCAACATTATGCTTCAAGATAGCTATATAAAGGCTGCTCCTGCACACTACTGACAAAACTGACCGAGTGAGATACCAACTCATTGTCTGGCAGGCATCAGGACTATTGCTTTGACAACCTAATACCCTTGTCTCGAACCAGTTCAACCAGTGGCCTGTCAGCATACACTGCCAGTCTTTTTCTAAGCCTTTTAATCAACGAATCAACCGCATCGTTACTAATGCCATCCGGTGACGCGTAGGCCCAGACACTGGCAACTATTTGATCACGAGAGACAACATTGCCGTCAGCCTGATAGATAAGCTGCAGCAACAACTGCTGTTTACTCGATAACGCAGGAACAAGCTTTTTTGCATCTATCCAAACATCACCACTATCTTCGTCTATCCAAAGTCCCCGCAAGCTGCCAATACGCGGGGCAGCAGGTGTAGCCATTGGATCGGTAAACGTAAGCTCAACTATGCCAGCCAAAAGTACAATATCACCATCCCGGAGCGGTTCCTTTACACAGGGCTCCAGGAGTTTTCCATTGACTGCTGTACCGTTGCGACTATCAAGATCTTCAATCGCGTAATAACCATCAATGTCATGCACTTTTGCATGTGTTCTCGATATCGCATCCACTGGAATATTTATATCCGCCTTTACCCGGCCGATAGATAAAGACTGTTCAAGCGACCAACGGTCGCCTTCATTATTTTTATCTGTCCAGATGAATTCAGGTATCAGTCCGTTTTTTTTAGCCATCACTTCCTGTTGAGTAAGTATTCCACCAGAACTTATTTACAGTCGACCGCAGAAAAAGACATTGTCGTTACTGTCATCGTACCTACAGTTTCATCTTTATAAACAGTGGGTACAGCGTAAGCTGCATTCCCGGGCACCTGAACAGGTGGCATAGTTATCTGCCCGTCTTTGAGATCTTCAATTCTGTACTCCACCAACAATTCCGGCTGTATTTGATAGTCTGCATCTAACCACTCTATGCGAAGTGCCGGCATGTGCACATAACCCTGCCGTTCAATGTTAGCTGAAAGCTGGTATTGCTGATCAGGCCTCACCTCGACTATCTGCCCGTACAGTCCGTATTGATTAGACTTCCCTATTTCGAGTTGCCATTGGTCATTAACGGTGTCCGACAACGTAATGCGATTTGGCAAATTATCCGGACCATAAAAATTCACCACAACATCGTCATCACCAGTCTCAGGTGTTTGTAGCAAATTACATTGAGGGTTTATCTCATCAGCATAAGATTGCGAAATAAGTGATGCCCGGTTCATAGACTGTGAATCGTTTTGACGCCAAATAATATTTGATAACAGCGCAAATGTAACAACGACTGCAGCGAGCTTACCGAATAGGTTTATAGATACAGGAGCAATCGACCGATACTCCACAACATTATCAATTCGCTCAATAACCTCATCGAGGTAAATCGACTTTGCCATTGTCGAAAGACTGCTGTACCTGTCGTGTGGATCTTTACTTAGGCTTTTCGACAATATCTGGCTTAATACTGTAGATACAGCCGGATTGCGTTCCTGAACGTTGACAGCTTCACTGTACAGATGACTATGGAGTGCCGATGCGATCGTTGAGTCTCCATCGTAAGGCCAGCACCCGCAAAGCATTTCGTAAAGAATGACGGCGACGGAATATTGATCGCTGTGTGCTGTTGCCCGCTCGCCTTTAATTACCTCTGGTGCTACGTACCGTAGAGTAGCGGTAAGGTTTGAGTCGGCAGTAACGGTGGCCATTCTTGATTGGCAACCGACACCAAAATCCAGAAGAGTTACCTTGTCGTTACTATCAACAATAATATTGGCGGGACTTATATCAGCGTGCACAACGCCTGCGTCATGCGCATGTTGCATAGCTGAAACAAGTTGCTTGTACAGACCAATGGCAAAATCTGCATCCAGTGGTGAATTGTAGTTTATGACCTCTGTGAGTCGCCTGCCGTTAACCCAGCGGGTAGCCAGATAGGGAGTTGATTCTATAACTCCATGAGTAAATAAACGGATAATCGAACGATGGTTGAGCTGCTGCAGAAGCGAAGTTTCACGAGCCAATGTTGCGCCACCCGCTTTTTCGTTCGCTATTTTTAGCGCACACAATACACCGGTGGAAAGATGCCGCGCTTTGTAGACGCTGGCAGTTCCACTTGCCGGTGCGGGTTCGATAATTTCAAAGCCCGCATTTTCTACAGCACTGGTAGAAATCACAAAAAATATGCGTAGGAAGGTACTGGTACAAACTAGCACAGAACCAGCAGATTGTTGTCCGTTATACGATAACGCAATCCTCTTGACAAACGCTTATTTAATCAGCCGATACACTATGGATCGGCATTGCCCGGAGCAGGACTTATTAGCTAATTTTTGAGGTGGCGGGAAGTCTAATAAAGCGGGGACTTCTGAGCACACATACCTATTCTAAATCGGACTGAATCTGCAGAAACTTAACCGAAAATCCGTCCCAATCAGTTTCCACATAGCCTGAGCAGTTCGGTCGTGGACCTATGGTCCATTGAAACGTGTTTACACCGGGAATCAGCCAGTCCTTATTCAGTGGTAACTGAAAGCTCTTCCAGTCGCGACTAAAACAATTACTGCGGTCATACTCGTAAGGGTGTACGGAGATACTCGGACGACCGTTAACGCTGAGCAGTACCTGACCACTTTTCGGATTATGAACCTGTCCAAATAACACCGGGTTGCTTGTTTGCTCTGGCAGATCGATAGAAACTGTTTGCGATTCACCCACCTGACGGTTTCCGTTACTTTGCAGGTACACAACGTCATCGGCGGCGAAAGACTGATACTTACCGGTCACAGGTCCATCAAACTGTAAATTATCCCAGTGAAAGGTGAAGTGTTCGAAATTGCCATCTTTATTGGGCGTATAGGCGTGGGTTTTAAATACGACCAGCCCTTGATTAAATGGCAAGCCTCCCGGCACATCAACGTAAAACCAATCGAAGTTTCCAGCATCCGTTTTTATACCCCACGCTATTTGATCATCTTCGATCTTCACTTTCATGGTTCGACGTATACGACGATCCTGTAGAGCAGGATCATTGGGATAGAGTGAACCCCAGTACGCCCAGTCCCAGGTCGCGAATTGGCGTTCCTGAACCTGCCAGCCCTCTGGTGGTGTCGCACCACTGCCGACTTTTATATGTCTGATCAGCTCCCGAAATTGAAGTACGATGCGATCTTCAGGATAGGTTTCATCAATAGCTGCCCACTCCGGACCTGCACCGACCTTCAATTGATCTCTCGGTACTATCATAATTTCCCACCAATGCCTTTGCCGATGCCCTTCATTGACATTGACATCAAACATAAGCGTCCCACCATCGCTAAAATTGAATTCCTGTTTTGGCCAAAACGCACTCACAGAATAAGCCTCGACGTGGCCCATCGATGACATCATGTGATTCTTGCAAATGAAAAAACTCTCGTCCGGTTTATCACCGTTTGATGTTTGATCGGTATACACGAGGTGAGAGGTGAGTCCAGCTGAATCCGGATCAGGACCCGCACAGTCAGGACCGTGGTCAGCTTCGTAGTGGATAAAATTCTTAGTGAAATGTTCTTTCGGATGTGTTCGATGCGTTACGACATAATCCATCTCTGACGGCAGCAATATCTGCGAGGGACCACCAGGATCACCATTAAACCGTTCAAAGTAGGCCCAGTTGCTATCGGCAAAGGCGAACCTGGCAACGATTAAAAATACGACTCCGGTTATGCATCTAACCAGGATTAATCGAGGCAAGCTCGATTCAAATTTTTTATCACCTTGTTGATTTTTCATAGCGATCTCCAAAATAATTGATGGAATTGCTAGCGGGTGTTTGTCCGCCTTCCCTGACTGCACCGTAAATATTGACCATAACCTCTGAAGTTGCAGGCCGTATTGGGGGCGATTGCCGGTCGTTCTTCATACCGCCTTTGGTCTAATTAGTTTTCGTCCTCGGACGCTGGAGCCATTGCAGTGTTGCAAGTGGAAGAAATTACGTGGCGAAACGGCGAGGCGCATCAATTCCGGAAGGGGCGTCAATGCCAATGGTGTTGCCACCATTAATCCGGATGAAGGCATTGCCGGAAAAATTCTACCGCTAGCCGGGCATAAGGGCCATGCCATAGCCACAATGGTCGATGAACTGTCAGGGCATTCCAAGCGGTAGATAGAGTTACTGATGCTCCAATTACGGTATTTCAGGAGCGACCTCTCAATGCATTTTTGGCGTCTTTTCGTATTCGGTGGTTCAACCTACTATAATATTGGTTTTGGGTAAGTGAGGATAAAACAATGGGGATGATTTCGGATTTCAAAAAGTTCGCGCTAGGCGGGAATCTGATAGATATGGCAACGGGAATTATAATCGGTGTTGCTTCCGGACAGCTCATTTCGTCGTTAGTAGATAACGTGATCATGCCGCCTGTAGGTGTTGCTCTGGGCGGTGTGAATTTTAGCGACCTTGGCTTCATGCTCGCAGAAACTGGTGGTGGAGAAAGTGGATCAGAGCCTATCTTGCTAAAATGGGGAGCTTTCGTTCAGAGTTTTATCGATTTCCTGATAATCATGGCTGTTGTATTTATTATTATAAAAATCGCAACTCGCAACGAAGATAAAGAAGAATCCGGTCCATCTGAAAAAGATTTATTGATGGATATCCGCGACTCGTTAAGAAGAGATGAACCTGGATCTCCACCCCGATATTAACGACAAGCACCTTCGGTTAGCGCAACAACCCGATCAACGCCAGCGCTGCCAGCAGAATTAAAGTATATCGACGATAACTTGTTTCGGTTGAGTGACCAAACCAGTTAGAGCCGATCCATGAACCAAGAAAGTAAGTGGTTGCAGCAGGCATAGCTGACGCTATGCTCTGCAATTCTGTCTGGCCGCTTACGATGGATAGCACCACATACCAGACTGACAATGCAAAACCCCAAAACAAAAACAACGTGCGTGATTCGTTCCGGCTGTAAGGTCCCAACAACATCACTGCTACCACTACCAGCGCTATAAAGCTGGCACCGATAATCACACCTCCCGCGAGCCCAAGTGCAATGAGCCGGGGTTGAGTCAATCGGTTGCGGTAGCGCCATTGCATCAACATCAGTGCACAGCTTAGCAATATGGCAAGTGAAATCAGCCGCCGCATTAGCTCGGGATCTGTGTGCGTTAGCAACCAGTAGCCAATCGGCATGCTTAATAACGTTGGCAGTGTAAGGGTCAGGGAGATACGCCAATCAATTTCTCGCCGAACGCGCCATACCAGACTGGTAGCGGCAATACACTCTATGACGATCACCTTGGATATGGCCAGAACAGGAGTTAAAAACCAGGTCATGATTGCGAGCATCATGGCCGGCCCTCCAAAACCTGCAAACCCGCGAATCAGTCCAGCGAAAAATGCTACCAGTACAGTAAGCATCGAGACAGAGAGGTCAGTCATCGCGTTTGTGATTGGTCATACTGTTAAAATAGTAGCTGATGTGCCTGCGAGAAATCTGCCATATGTACCGTCATAAGGACAGGAAGTGCGATGGTCGTGGTTGAAATCCTTGCCAGCTTATCAACTGTGCAGCTGGAAGATTAAAGGAATTAAAGTACTTACAAAATGAAAAATGTCAAAACAGCTGATATTCAATTCCGTTACCTGGCTGATGGAACATTGATTGATGTAGCCAACTCACCGCAGCTGGGCAACAATATCAACGGTCCTTCACTGATAAAAGTACCTGAATGGATAGTAAATCCGCTCGGCCGATATTACCTGTATTTCGCACACCATGAAGGCGGTTACATTCGACTTGCCTTTGCCGATGAGCTAACAGGCCCATGGCAGATTCACTCTGCTGGAGCTTTGCAACTATCGGAAAGTCTTTTTTCCCAGTCAGCGCCGAAAAAAGAAGACATGCTGCCGGAAGTGCTTTCAATGATTGCCGAAGGTATTGACGGAGACTACCCGCACATCGCATCCCCCGACGTTCATGTAGAGGAGAAGACAAAGCGAATTAAAATGTATTTTCATGGCAGGCTGGACAACGGCACGCAGAAAACTCGCGTCGCGTATTCGGGCAATGGATTGAACTTCAAAGTTGAACCCGAACTACTGGGTGATTCTTACTTTCGTGTATTCGGTTTTGAAGGTAATCACTACGCAATTGCGTTGGGTTCAACGCTGTATCGATCAGCCAATGGTGTCACTGACTTTGAAAGCGGCCCACGATTAACGGATCAAAATTATCGTCACGGTGCAATTTTTCAATATCTTAACGAAGTATTTGTAATCTGGTCCCGTGCTGGTGATAACCCCGAATGTTTGCTGGTATCGAAAATCCCGGTTAACAAGCCATGGCGCAATTGGACACTTGAAGATACTGTGGAATTGCATCGACCGGAAAAAGCATGGGAAGGTGCAGATGAACCTGTGGAGGTGTCGCGTTATGGTGGAGTCATGACCCGGGTTCACCAGTTACGAGATCCCGGTGTCTTTCAGGCAGACGGCAAAACCTACCTGCTCTATTCAGTCGCCGGTGAGCAAGGAATAGCGATCGGGGAACTGATAGTTTCCAATGACAAATGAACATCACCTGAAATGCAGGTTTTGACGTTTGCACAAATAGCCCACTACCCACCGGTGTTAGAGATCAGATATTAGTTGCGGAATCGAGGTATTCCGTACTGCAAAGATGACGGGCAACTTTAACCGGCATACAGCGCCTTCCACTGATTTTCTACAGCTTGATTTCGATAGTCTCTCTAAGGTCAGATGGCATACTTGTAGAACATAATGGATCTTGCACCATTTCCCATCCTGCCTCGAAGCTGAAAGCTGTCTTGTCTAAAGGTTTTGAGTTAGACCTTCGATGTTCGGGTACTGAAAAGAAAATAATCTTCGGGTAGGTTGCGGCATCAATTTCATAAACTATCCAATCGACACCGTCTTTATCTCTCCAATATTGACCGATGTCCGCCTTTTCCAGATCAGTTATTCTCAATTTAGCATCCTTTCGCTAGTTGAATGAACAATTGAAACAGCATAATTGACGCCACTGTAATCGATAACCAGGAACTGAAATATCATGATGGTTAATAATTATTATTTATATTTTCAGTGTGATGGTCAGGGGCAAATTTGAACCCTGTTTTTTAGCTGTCTGACTTGAAACAACACTGTCGGTTGGCAGTACTTTCACGGATGTTTTGTATGGAAGTAACTCATCACCTCTGCACAATGTAGATATTAGAGTTTCATTGGCTTGATGAAATGATGATTCACTAAATAGAAAACAGGACTGGAAGTCTGCTGGACGTAAAGTCCACATCCAAAACTCGCTTACAGAAAAATTATAAGTATAGTTTCTTATTGAATTACTTTTGCAGTAGATATCAGGCCGGTGTTAATTTTGGTCCATGCCATAGGCTCGCCGGCGTGCCAGGAGCGAGATATATTCTGACTATAGAAAAACAAGCGAATTCTTTAGCATTCAACCATGGGTTTACTTTAACAAGATGTCTCGTGCAGGCAGCCTGCCTTGTTGTACTGTTTTCCAAAGTGCATTAGAGCGATCACCAATTACCGCCTGTGCCTTGTTGCGCAACTTCAGTGCGAGATCATCCATCGCAATGATTCCCGTCAGGTCATGCTGCTCTGTAATCGCTTCACCATCCTTTAAAAGTACAGTAACTGTACTGGCAGTGTCACTTATTTCACCAGACACAACGGATGCTTTTTTTGCGAATTCCTCTAGTTCACGGCTGTTACTAAGCGCATCCGTATACACATCGGGATTGGCTGTTGGCATGCCCTGTATGGCCATACCGGCAAGCCACACATAGCTGAATTTTATCTCCAGGCCGGTTTTCGGGTGTTTATTATCACAAACGCGAAGCCATTTTGGATGTACGCATATTTCTAACTTACTGATATCTTGCAAAGTAAATGGTTTGTTGCGACGAGCTTGTAAAACGGCTTCGATCATCGCGTGTGTTCCATGGCAACACGCATGCAGTTTAAAGCTAATATCATCAAACAGAAATTGATTTGTGTCCGCAATATCTACTGACTTATGAGCGTGAGTTTCTATAAACCCCTGCAGTCCTTGCAAGCCGTCTTGTGCAGAGGTAGCTCCCAATGCAGCCAGCTTGGCACACTCCACTCCATTCGATGCAGCGTAACCTGCGTTGAGCGGTTTACCCATAGAGCCAAACTGGTTCTTCAAACCACTGGCTCGTGTTGAACACAATCCTAACGCAGAACGAACCTGTGCAGGAGTCAGTTTATAGAGACGCGCTGCTGCTATTGTGGCACCGAACGCTCCGGCGGTAGCTGTTTGATGAAAGCCACGCTCGTAGTGTTCTGGTCCGAGTACCAGGCCGATTCTAATCGCAGCCTCTGCTCCCACCAGAAAAGCCTGCACCAACTCATCCAGATTTGTATCAGTTTCCTGTGCCACTGCGAGGGATGCGGGATAGATTCCAACCGACAGATGGCCAATGTGTGCAAAGTGCGTATCGTCGTAGTCGAGCGCGTGCGAGATTGCTCCATTGGCTAGCGCTGCACCAATAGAAGATGCTTTATGACCACCAAATACAGAACAGTCACCTGTTGTGTACTCTGTTTTAATATGTTCTCTGATTTTTTCGGAAATGGGCTCTGCAGTTGCACCCAGGCCACAAACTAACCAGTCAAATAGCGACAATTTTGCAATTGCTATTGATTGAGCAGGCAAAGTTTGGGGGTTTTGATGTACCAGTTCTTCAAGCAGATCCATCAGTTTCATAACTAGTCCCACGCGGAAACGCTTTGAAAAATAGCCGCTAATGTAGAGTGGATAAGCTTGCGTGTCCACCAATAGTAATTACGCAGTGGATGCGCAGGCTTATCTACCTGAAACTATGTCTACTTGTAGTCACAGCAGGTGATGTTTGAAGAGCAAAAAAATGAGGAGGCTCGATTAACCTCTCGTCTCCCAAAGTTGGTAGTCACTCAACTCTTTGCTGCAGGTTTCCAGGGTGAGGGATTTAATTTGGTGTGCTGACGTGCCACCGCGGCCGAGCCGTGTGTCAGTTCCAGCTGTCAGGCAAAGGTCAGACGCCGACACGGGAGAGAGGTGCCCTTCGTCAGTTAGTTCAATCGCCTGTGTGTCTGAGTCGTCGCACGCAGATAGCCCAATGCTGGCGCCAGGCTCTACTGCCGAGACGGTTGCACAAACATCGAACTCAGGCATATACAGTTGGTTCTCAGCCAGGCGATTGGTGTCGAATATTTGATCGATACCCATCTTGCCCTGATACGCGTAGCACGTATGGGTTTGCAGGCCTTTGGATACGTTTGCGTTTTGCTTACTGCCAGATATATCAAGGCAATAGCTGTCGAGATTGCCGTCAAGTTTGTTGCTGAGCATCATCTCGACCTGATCAGCCGAAACAATAGATGTGGTAAAAGTGGCGAATGCTAAAATAACGAATTGTGTTTTCATCTTTGTGTTCCGTTGCTAATGTATTTTACAGCTGTTTTGCAAGTTTAAGAATCGTACTGGTGCGGGCTTCGACTTTTTTTACGTCCATCGCAATAGCTGCCCTCCGCGGTGTATGACCGGCCTTACTCAGGAATTAGTCTAAGTTAAAACCTCTTTTACGTATGAACCCACCAAAATCAACACGCTGCGGTACGCCATATTGCCGGGCTTTGTCCTCGGACCACCCATAACTCTCAACGTCTTCCCAGGCTTCAGGGTTGCGAGTTTTAAGAGGGTGCGTTGCAGCTCGCCTGATATCAAACGCTTGTATGTTTTCTGCAAGATTTCCTTCATTGTAGCGGTCTATATGCAAGGTACAGTCTAGTGATAGCCTCGGGCTGACCTTGCCAGCAGTCTTGGGCCAGCCAACACACATGCCTGCTACAGGAAAAACTCGCTCAGGCAATTCGAGTAACTCACTTACCACTTCAGAGTGATCACGAATCGCACTAATTGGACAAGTACCGAGCCCAACAGCATCGGCAGCACGTATAAAGGTAGATAGCAAAATACCAGCATCGACGCTGGCATTGAAAAATAAATCTAAATGATTATTTGGAAATGGCTTATTGCGTAATTTCGAAATCTCGACAAGTCTATGGCCATTGGCCAAAAAAACTAATACGACGGGCGCTTTTCGCAGCCACGTTTGGTTGGGTAGAAGATCTGCAAGTACACGTCTTTTCTCTAAGTCTTTGACAATAAGTATATCTGCTTGTTGTAAGTCGCTTTTAGATGGGGCGGAAAGAGCAGCAGCACATAATAAATGTAGTAACTCTGGATCAATATCACGGTCCTGATACTCTCGATGAGATTTTCGGTTAGTCAGGCTTGCTAATTCTTTTAACCCGTTCTGGCTATCATCGACAGGAATTGTTATTCCAAAGCGAATACTTAATGCACTTTGAATGCTGCTGATAAATTCTTTAACCGCCATCTTATGTGACTCCCTGGAAAATATTTTTAACTTATTTTATGTAATGTTTAAGTATTTTGATCACCCTGTTTTACTAAGTGAATAGTTGGAGTTGGGCCTTTATGAGTAGCGTTGAGGTGACGTATCCGATGATAATTCTGGCGCAGTCATAATCAGAATGGAGCAAACCCATCACCTTCGGTTGTTGTCACTGTCCACCTTTGTTGTGCATTGATCAATTTGGGCTTGATTCCTGGGCCTGGTACCTGTCCGGATTCTCCGTAGAGCCACAAAACAAAATTTGATCTCTCTCCCTGCGTAATTGGCATTGATTCGTGCGGTACGCTACCGTGGTGAATTAATGCCGTGCCTGGTGCGAATGTTAACTCACTTATTTGCTGTGTTTCTCTGTCGAAGAAGCGCACACCTGATCCTGAAAAGTCTTCATCAGGCAGGTTTAGATTTATATTCAGTGTCACCGATGATGCATCTGTATGCGCGCGCAGCGAAGTATCTTTATCTGGTTGCCATTGGATGGAAAAGCCGAAAGTTTGTGTGTCATACCCGGTGATATCAGGAAATAACAGGCGACCAATTGGCCGCATATAAGTATTCATGAGGTTTTGATAAAACGCCTGAAAGTTTGGTGCAGCCAAATACCCTTCTGACCGGTTGTCCAGCATAGCGCCACCCCGATTCAATGATATGCCGTAAGGTGGCCGTACAGGAATCTGTGCATCGGCAACCCGGTTAAGGTAGCTTCGCAATATGGAAAGACGTTCCGGATCAAAGAACTGGGTTTCGTAAACACCAGGGAACACCTCCTTCCACAGGTCCTTCACCGCTGATTCTTTGGCTGGATCATCCCACACAAGCTCTACGGCGGACCGCAGCGTTGGATCATACAGGCTGCTATCGAGCTTGTTTTGTCCGTCACTTTCGGTATCTTCCCATTGCTTCCACGCGTCAGTAAATAGCTCTCGATTCTGCAGCCAAAATTGCTGTACCGATGGGGCTCGCTGAAGCATAACCTCTCTTGAGGGGCGATCTATAGCTCGTGCGGTTGAAAGTGCATTGTTGGTCATAACATTGGTTTCTTTACAGTTGTTTTTGGTGCTTTGTTCTTCTTATTTGAACAGATCGGTTCAGCTAAGTTTATCCAAACATTTAGTCTTTTTGGCCATAAATTGTATCCCGATTTCATTGGGATATCTGTTGAATGTTGTGGATTAATTTCGATCTTCTACATGTCTTATTTGATCCAGCACCCTGGCACTAAGTCTTGAACGCCCTTTCTCGTTTCGGAGACTTGGGGGCTTCCGGTTAGGTCATGGATCATAGCCTTCCAAAGGCTAATAAAATATGGGAGATATTTAGCAAATCTCAAGAAATAAAGATATTATTTCGTTTAGTGTCAGGTGTGTATCCCACAAGAGCGTTTTAGGGCGATATGCCTGATTCGTGCGGCATATTTTGGCACATCCGGTAACTGGCTAACTTTGGATTTACCAGACACTATTAACCATTTTGGAAGGAGATTTACATGCCGGATACACGCGGATGTGTTGTTATAACGGGTGCTGCCGGTGGCATTGGTAAAGCACTAGCCACCCGACTGGCTGCTGACGGGTGGCAATTGCACCTGTGTGATGTGCATCCTGAGCGCTTAGAGGAGATGCTTGAGGATCTTCCGGGCGGCACGACGATTTGTGCAAGTCTGCTTGACTCACCGGACGCATGCGCTTCTGCACTCCCAATTTCAAACCAATCAGTTTACGCACTGGTTCATCTGGCAGGCATTTTTGAGTTCCATAACCTTAAGCCTTCCGAACGTGACGTCTATGACCGAACCATTCAACACAATCAAACCAATGCATACGATCTATCAGTTGCCGTAGAACCAAGGATGCCCGATCACGGCAGGATTGTTTTTGCTTCTTCTCTGGCCTTCAATCGTGGAGCTGCAGACAACGTGTCTTACTCCATGGCAAAAGGAGCGCTTGTTGGTCTGACTCGATCACTGTCACGGCGACTTGCGAGCCGCGGTATATTGGTGAACTCAGTAGCTCCGGGTTTGATTGAAACACCCATGATCCGCACAGTAATGGCCGGCAGAGATGAGGAAGCTCTGACCAGTTCAGTGCCACTAGGTCGGCTGGGTAAAGCCAGTGAAGTGGCAGCGGTAATTGCATTTTTGCTGTCCGACGATGCTTCTTATATCACCGGCCAGACTATCAACATAGATGGCGGATTGATCAACAGCTAATTAATTATCGTGATTCAATCTTCGTCAGCTTAAAGCCTCTATAGTGGCGTTAATCTCTTTTAAACCTGCCTCCCAGTCGGCCTGCTGCTTTGCAACATAGTGCGCCATTGGAAGCGCTGCCTGAAGACAATCGATACCAACAAACAGTCGTGTATCGCAAATCATTACATAAGGCTTGTCGTCAATGGTTTTAGCTTCTTCAAACGCCGACAACACTTCTTCAACGCTGTTACCGTTTATTCTGCGTGCAGCAAAGCCGAACGCCTCAAACTTTTCCGGTACCGGCTCTACACCCAGATTGTTCTGAGTAGAACCGGTAGCGCCAAGATCGTTGTTGTCGATGATATATACAAGATTTGAGAGTTTTTGATGGCCTGCAAACATGGCTGCTTCCCAAACATTCCCCTCCTGCAACTCACCGTCGGAGAACAAACAGTAAACCCGCTTATCTGAACCTTTTGCGCGTTCACCCCAGGCAATACCTGCAGCCTGTGACGGGCCCTGTCCTAACGAGCCGGCCGTGATTTCAAAACCCAACTGCCCTTCAATCGGGCTTTGGTCTACCACGGTGCCGTCAGCGTTATAGGTACGCAACTCTTCCATGGTGTAGGAGCCATGCTCGGCGAACGCGCCGTAACACATAATGGCATCATGTCCGTTGGACATCACAAAGCGATCGTGAAACCAGTTGTCGTTATCTTCTCGCAACTCGTCAAAGTAAAGACACGCAGCGATATCCGCCAGAGCCACCCCCTGTCCGGCGTAACCACCACGCTGCATACAGATATCCAGCACATTGTGTCTTATTTTCGCTGCAAGCAGTTCAAGATCTTTTATGCGTTTTTGATTAGTTCTGCTGTCACTCATTTTGCACACTCTTTTATACGGCGAGCCAATTGCGGTGCATCCAGTTCCAGCTGCTCTCTTATGTAGGGTAAAGTACCACCTGGTGCCCACTTGTTGG
>CAZYRP010000057.1:0-2284 GCA_964649465.1 uncultured Granulosicoccaceae bacterium
GTAAAAAAAAACCCGGCATAGCCGGGTTAAAGGTGGGGTGTGACCGAAGGTCACGAGGAGGAAGTTGGTTCTAGATGTTGGTGCCGCCCCAAAGGACACTGAAACTTTCACAATGAATCAGAAGCGATGCATAATCGTTGATATCGATGTTCCCCGGAAGAACATATTCCTGAAAGCCCTGATTATTCTTAAGCTTGGAGAGAAAAACACCATCAGCCGCGTTATTGCCATTTACGTTGGAGATATCTCTCTTAGACAAAAACAGTTTGAGATCCGGACCGCGATTAGTGTTAAATCCATCACTAAATCTAATTACTGTCTGGCCGTTACGTTTTTCAATCTGCCACGCACCATCAATTGATTTTTGCTTCCCGACCCATGAGCCCTGGCCTGCAATTTCAGCGTGTGCGAAATTCGCGGTACCAACAGAGAAAAATGCGAGCACTGCAAACATCAACGCATTTCGAATTTTCGTTACTGGCTGAGAAGTAGTCATTTGTTGTTTCCTGTAATAGTAAAATTAATTTATACGAGGTGAGTATCACTGCCCCGGTTACAGAAGATCAGACGCACTCCCGAAAACTTCGTTCGCCAGCGTTTCTAACCAAATTCGGTTGTATTCGTAACATAAATATCACAGGACGGATTTATTGTGCTTTTAGCCCCAGCCTGCAGTAATTCCGGTCCAATGTAACTAATGATCCGGCTGCTGAGCCCGCGATTTAATCCAGAAAAATCGAAACAAAAACGAGAAACCAGTTCTTTATAAACCCCTTCCTGTCGAAAAAACGCACTGCCAACGGACGATCAACAGCCAACCTCACTTCAGACAACTACGTTCGCAACCGGACGTGAACAAAATATGATAATCGTGACCACTCGTTGATGCGTTTACAGTACTATAAAATTTCACAAGAACTCATCACCATTCTGATCTCAGAGCGGAACGAATTTCAACCAGACATTACCTACAGCGATTTTGGCCCCTCACACATGATTTCTTTTTTTCTTATAGGACGTTTACAATTTTTGTGTCGCCTTTGCCTATTAGCATTGTTACCCATCACAGCACTGGCGCACGGCGTCGCAGACGGTGATCAGGCATTCATATCTAACAGCTCCGGAAGCATGATCGCCGCCTATCTGTATCTTGGCGCAAAGCACATGGTGACAGGCTATGACCACCTGTTGTTTCTGGTCGGGGTTATCTTCTTTTTATATCGAATGCGTGACGTCGCACTATACGTTTCACTGTTCGCAATCGGTCACTCATTAACCATGATTGCAGGTGTGCTATGGAATATTCAGGTGAACGCTTTTCTGATTGACGCGATCATCGGGTTTTCAATTATCTATAAGGCACTGGATAACCTTGGCCTTTGGGAAAAGTGGCTGGGCAAAGCACCGGATACAAAATTGGCAACTTTGCTATTCGGCTTGCTGCACGGATTTGGTCTGGCAACAAAAATTCAGGAATTCGGCATTCATGAAGACGGATTACTGATCAACTTACTGTCCTTCAATATTGGAGTGGAAGTTGGCCAGTTGCTGGCACTGGGAGCTATTCTTATACTAATGGGTTTCTGGCGTCGACAAAAAGACTTCTGGAATCAGGCGAGACTTTCCAATTATGTGTTGCTGGTTTGCGGATTCGCGTTAATGGCCACTCAACTATTTTATTTCTACAGTCATGCGGTCACGGCTACACCAGGATAAAACCACTGTGAATATTAGAGAACCCTTGCCTGAAGAATTGCCAGGCTCCAGCCAATTAATGAAGATGGCGCTTGTCGCAATACTTATTGCTGTGGCATTGACTATTTCTATAATTCTTCCCGCTGAACGTGGAATCGATATCACCGGCATCGGCACAACACTCGGGCTAACGCCCATGGGCCAACTTAAAACTGCACTGGCTGAGGAAGATGCATCACAGGAAGGCCGACCACAACAGAAAAACGAAACAGCAATTGCAGTTTTTCCGGGGCATGGCAAAGAAATTAAAATGGAGATGAGCAAAGGATTTTCGGCAGACTACAGCTGGACCTCTACCGGTCCGCTGTACCATGACACCCACGGAGATGTTTATGCCAACAGCGACGTATATCTAAGTTACTCCATCGAAGAATCTGTAAGCAGCGACAGCGGTAACATAACCGCGCTCTACGGAGGTTTTCATGGCTGGTACTGGAAAAACAATACCAATATGATTATTACCGTGAAACTAACTACCGAGGGTGAGTACTTTAATATCGGCCCCAGGCACTAGACTTACAAGTCACCA
>CAZYRP010000057.1:2384-26519 GCA_964649465.1 uncultured Granulosicoccaceae bacterium
AAGTCACCAACATACTCTTTAGCTACCGGCTTTTTATAACCATTGATCCGACTACTGGAAAGTTGCATAGATGCCAGACCCTCAATATGTTTAACCGCCGATGTCACACCGTCAATTACCGGCAGTCCAAACTGTGACGATAATTGCTCAGCAAGGCTCGTCATACCGGCACAGCCAAGCACGATAGCCTCAGCCCCGTCAGACTCAATCGCCTGTCTGCATTCTTCTGCAATTACTTCAAGCGCTTCGTGCTGCTGCTTTTCAAGATCCAGTACCGGTATGTCACTGGCACGAACAGATACGCAACGTCGCTCTGCTCCATACTTGTGAACTAAATGAGTTAACGCCGGAACTGAACGTCGCAAAGTAGTCACGATTGAAAAACTGTTGGCGATGGTGCCCGCCACCAGGCAAGCTGCCTCGCAAATACCAATCACCGGACCGTTGGCAATGCAGCGAGCGGCATCAACACCCGTATCGTCGAAGCACGCAACGACATGACCATCACAATCATTGTTAAGTTGGATTTGTTCCAGCATGGCAGGTACCGCAAACACTTCGTCATAGTACCCTTCAATGCTAACCGGTCCGTGTGCAGGCTGATTGCCAATAATTTCAGTACCTGATGCGGCAACTGACCGGGCTGCAATCACCGCTTGTTCGGTCATCGATGCCGTGGTGTTCGGGTTAATCAGATGAATTTTCATGTTTCATTTTCGATACTTGGTGAAACAACTATGAACGCACATCACTGACACTATTCAGTAAGAATTGCGCAGTGCATTTTTTGCACCGGGACTCTGCAAAAACAGAGTCATCAAAATCATTCCCGTCTGTTAATGTATGTTCGACACAAACATAACAGACGCAATTTCTGTCTGCGCCTGCTCGCGAAAGTTAACACATAACGAGCAGCCGAAACGGGGGAATGGATTGGGCGCAGCACAACCACATATACAAACACACACTAACAGTCAAAGCAGTCCAGACGGCAGCCAAGTAGTATTGAGTTCGCTGGTAAAGCGCTATGGCAGCGTCACAGCGGTCGACAATATCGATCTGACCATACCTGGCGGTACCTATTGCTGCATGCTGGGTCCATCAGGCTGCGGCAAGACATCCACACTGAGAATGATCGCAGGGCATGAAGATGTGACCTCGGGCGATATCACGCTCGATAGCAACAGCATCATCCAGCTCGCACCCGCTGCGCGCAGTACTGCAATGATGTTCCAAAATTACGCTTTGTTTCCCCATCTGGACTGCACCGACAACGTCGCCTTCCCACTTAAAATGCGCGGAGTTGCGAAAGACAAACGCCGTAAGCAGGCGATGGATATGCTCGACATGGTACAGATGGTCAGCTTTGCCAACCGACGCCCGGCACAACTGTCCGGTGGACAGCAACAACGAGTGGCATTGGCACGTGCTCTAATTACTCATCCTAAATTGCTGCTTCTCGATGAGCCTTTGTCTGCACTCGATCCGTACCTGCGTACCAGCATGCGTGAAGAACTAAAGAGCTTGCAGCGCGAACTTGGCATTTCATTTATTCACGTCACCCACAGTCAGGAAGAAGCCATGGCTTTGTCTGACCTGATTGTTGTTATGAATGAAGGTCGGATTGAACAGAGCGGCTCACCTCGCACTCTGTTCAACCAACCGCAAAGTGAATTTGTGGCAAAGTTCATTGGTGGGCATAACATTATCAAACTGGACACTGGTAACGGTTGCGTCCGGTGCGACCGCATGAACTACTCACCAGGCGGCGATGCCAGAGTTCGCAACGTCGAGTACCTGGGACACGATGTCAAAGTGTCAGTCGACAGCGCACACGGCCCATTTGTAATCAGTGCACGTGAATCCGACTTCAACGATCAGCCCTGTGAGATAGGCGACTCCGTCAGTCTCCACTGGGCGCCCGAAGATGTTCATCATTTTATGCAACAAAAGACATAGATCCAGATCTCTACAACCCAACCCGGGAACCACAGTTCCTAATTTTCTTGAAAGGAGAAACCAATGAGTAACACAGTAGATAAAAGCAGGCGTAATTTACTTAAAGGGACAGCAGGGGTTGCTACAGCCGCAGTATTTGGTGGCCAGGCACCTTACGTGATGTCTCAGGAAAAAAAGGTACTGCGCTATCTCGGCACAGCGGTCAATCAATCGGCAGAGATTGCAGCCAAGGCTAAAGAAGATCTCGGCATTACGATTGAATATATTCCAGTAACAACCGACGAAGTAACCAAACGCATCATTACCCAGCCCAACAGCTTTGATTTGGTTGATACCGAGTACTTCAGTCTCAAAAATCTGGTGCCATCAGGAAACCTGCTGGGCATGGACGTCAACCGTATCAAGTTGTTTGACCAGATCACACCGGCCTTTACCAAAGGTGAAATCAACGGCAAGAAAATTGGTGATCAGGGTACAGCGCCAAAGAAAGTAATGTACTTAACAGGCGAAAAATCTAAAGAGTTTTCAGCCGAACCCACCCAATGGGCAACACTGATTCCTACAGTCTATAACGCAGATACGCTTGGCATCAGACCAGACCTGATCGGCCGGCCGATCAAAAACTGGTCTGAACTGCTTAACCCTGAATTCAAAGGTAAAGCATCAATCCTTAACATACCTTCTATTGGCATCATGGATGCCGCGATGGTCGTTGAATCTATGGGTGAATACACCTACCCTGATAAAGGCAACATGACCAAAGAAGAAATCGATCTGACCATGAAAGTCATGACCGAAGCAAAAAAAGCAGGTCAGTTCCGTGCCTTCTGGTCAGACTTTAATGAGTCTGTAAACCTGATGGCATCCGGTGAGGTAGTCATTCAATCTATGTGGTCTCCGGCCATCACCGCAGTTAGATCAAAGGGCGTTGACTGTGTTTACCAGCCGCTGGAAGAAGGCTACCGCGCCTGGGCAGCAGGCTTTGCATTGCCATCTACCATCAAAGGTGAAAAAGCCGATCTGGCGTATGAGTTCATCAACTGGTTCTTGTCCGGCTGGGCTGGCGCACACCTTAACCGTCAGGGATACTACTCTGCAGTACTGCCTACCGCTGAAGCCAATATGGAAGCCTATGAGTGGGACTACTGGATGCTTGGCAAGCCAGCCGCGCAGGACATCATGTCACCATCTGGTCAGAAGCTCGCATCAACCGGTGAGATTCGTGATGGCGGATCCTATGAAGAGCGCATGGGCAGCGTCGAGTGCTGGAATGCTGTGATGGATGAGAACCGCTACATGGTTCGTAAGTGGAACGAATTTATCGCCGCTTAATGCAAAAGTACGTCTGGTAAAAATCTGGCAGTTTATCTGCTGTCGCAGTAAAATAGGAGAGGTTCCCGACACACTGGGAGCCTCTTTTTTTTGGTTGGAGGAATACAGTTGGCCGCAGGCTCAAAAAATTCAAAAGTGCTTTATTTGCATGTGCCTGCCCCATGACCAAAAGATCACTCGCACCCCACCTGCTCGCCCTGCCTTACAGCCTGATCTTTATCTTCTTCTTTTTAGTGCCACTGGCTCTGGTTTTAATCGTCAGCTTCTGGGACTACACACAATATTCAATAATCCCTGACTTCATCACCACCAACTACTCAGACATCTTTGGCGGTTGTGTGGCAAAGCTTCCAGAGTTATGTACCGTTTTTGCCACTTACCTTTCAACGTTTAAATTTGTATTTCTAACCTGGTTTTTTACCCTTATTATCGGTTTTGCAGTCGCCTACTTTCTGGCGTTCTGCGTTACCTCCCTGCCAATGCAAATAGCGTTGTTTCTGTTATGCACCATTCCTTTCTGGACATCCAACGTTATCCGCATGATCTCGTGGATTCCGTTGCTCGGCCGCAACGGATTGGTTAATCAAAGCCTGCAGGGTCTGGGGTTAACACAGGAACCTATCGAATGGCTTTTATACTCCGGGTTTTCGGTCACCCTCGCGTTTGTCCATCTCTACACATTGTTTATGGTGGTACCCATCTTCAACTCGATGTTGCGAATTGACCGCAATGTACTCGAAGCCTCTTATGATGCCGGTGCCAGCGGCTGGAAAACACTCTGGAATGTCGTTATACCTCTGTGCAAACCGGGTATCGCAATTGGCTCAATCTTCGTCATTACCATCGTTATGGGTGACTTCATCACTATTGGCGTCATGGGTGGACAGCAAATCGCATCGATAGGCAAAATCATTCAGGTAGAGATGAGCTACCTGCAATTCCCCTCTGCTGCTGCCAACGCAGTCGTGTTGCTGGCGCTCACTCTACTGATTATCATCGCTATGTCACGCATAGTTGATATTCGCAAGGAACTATAGTGGCCGGGAGAAAAACAAAATTTTTCTTGAGTATATTCTTCGCGCTCTTCCTGCTATTCCTGTACGGCCCGATGATCACTATTTTTATTTTATCGTTTCAGGGACCAGACGGCGGATTGACGTTTCCTATGAATGGCGTCTCAACACACTGGTTTAAGTCATTGTGGGAAGGCGTTGGCGTGGTTGATATCTGGCGCGCCTTTCGCCGGTCAATTTCACTCGGCCTGGTGGTCATGGTGATAACCGTTGTCTTTAGTTTGATGGCAGGCCTGGCGTTTCGGAAAAAGTTCCGTGGATCGGGCGCACTGTTTTATATTACTGTCGCCAGTTTAATTGTCCCTTCAATCGTGGTCAGCCTTGGCGTTGCATTGCAGTTCCGTCTAATAGACGAGGCACTGAAAGCCTGGGGACAGAAACATGAAATTGAATGGGTTGTTCAGGAATTCACTACCTCGATGGGTTTATTCTCATCAGGCATGGGGGCGCAACTGACCTGGACTCTGCCGTTCGGCCTGTTAATCATGTTTGCCGTATTCAATCGTTTCGATCCAATGTATGAAGAGGCCGCAAGAGATCTTGGCGCAGGCCCCTGGGCCACCTTCAGGGAAGCAGTACTGCCAATCATTGCACCGTCGCTAGTTGGAGTAGCGTTGTTTGGTTTTACGTTAAGTTATGACGAGCTGGCCCGATCATCACAGGCAATCGGCGGGCTCAATACACTGCCACTGGAACTACGCGGGCTAACAACAACCGTCACAGACCCAAGCATCTACGCACTTGGTACACTCACAACTGGCATTTCGTTTACGGTAATTGCATTGTCACTGGCAGTTGCATGGCATCTGCGACGCAAGCGGATGGCTATTGGCAGCGATGCTGGCAAGGGCATGGTTTAGCGCTTATTAGCAAGCCCTCCACCACCCCGAAGTAAATTATTAATAAGCAGCGTATTTCGCAGGACGCATCGCCAATATAACGCCAGCTGGTGCAAATCATTCACTTTCCCGCCACACCCACTACAGATCTAAATTCACTGGTCTGATTATTGCGATTCATCCCCGACCCACTAGTACTCTTTCAAGTGAAGGTCTTGGTGCATGCCTCACTTTCACTGTGTTCCTGGCCAACAGGATCTGATGCGATTCAGACAGACACCGGAGTTTAGGAACTAACTAGCTGAATAACTTCATGAATTTCATCAAGCGAGCAATCGACAGCATACCGCTATTACTTGCGGCATTGTGCGTGGGCGCATACTCGCCAGCTATCGGGCAAAGCGACGCCGAATTTACGCTAAACCTGAAAAACTCCGACGTACATTCGCTCATTGAGACTGTAGCAAACGCCACCGGCAGAAACTTCGTTGTGGATCCACGGGTTTCGGGCAGAGTGACCGTAATATCGACACGACCGGTTAACGCAGAAAAACTCTACGAGATGTTTCTCTCCGTCTTGCAGGTGCATGGATTTTCCGCCATTCCTGCGGGCAGCCTGACCAAGATTGTGCCGGACTTTGCCGCCAAGCAAGGCCCCGTTCCGTTGTTCGACGGTGCACCCGAATCGAGAGATCAACTGGTCAGCCAGGTTATACCGATCATTAATGTGCCAGCAGATCCGCTGGTGCAAATACTGCGACCCATGGTGCCACAGGAAGGTCAGTTAGCTTCAAACCCGGCATCAAACTCATTACTGGTGACCGATCGGGTTGCCAACATTCAGCGCTTGATAGAAATCATCAAGCTCATAGATGTTCCCGACAGAGAAGAAGTAGACGTAGTAAATCTGCAACAGGCATCAGCTGGTGACGTCGTTCAAACCCTTTCCCCGTTGCAGCAGAATGGTGCGCAGCTGTTTTCTGACGAGCGCACTAACAGTATTTTAATAAGTGGCGACCAGGCGTTTCGCAACAGAGTACGCAGGTTAATAGACAAACTCGACTCTCCAATTGAGTCGGGCGGTAATACACGGGTTGTATTTCTACACTACGCAGACGCTACAGAAATAGCCGCCATCATAAGCGACGCCGACATTGGCGCTGTTGCTACAGCTTCAAGCAGTGTTGAGCGAGCAAGTCCACGTCCAGTGCTGGAAGAAGGTGATGGCGAATTTGAAAATGAAGACACTCAAAACAACGACCGGGGTTTTCGCTCTACTGCTATAGCCCAAACAGGTGGTTCACGCGTAAGTATTAAAACAGATCCAAATACCAACTCTTTAATCATTACCGCTCCACCTGCAGAAATGGCCAACCTGCTCGCGATTATAAAGCGCCTCGATATTAGACGCCCCCAGGTTATGGTAGAGGCCGTCATCGCAGAAGTTAGTGAAGATAATATCCGGGAGCTTGGAATAAATTTTATAGTAGACGGCTCCGACAGCAACGGCCCGGCAGGTTTTTCAAATCTTAATGGAGCCACAGGGCGTCTTGCAGGCACCATAAACTCGGCTGGCGCTGGCTTGCCGACTGCATTGGATACCGGCGTCTCGTTTGCTTTGGGAAATTTCGCCGGAGGAGATATTGATTTCGGATTGCTGTTTAATGCCATTGCTTCTGACTCTGATAACAATATTCTCTCAACTCCAACCATTGTAACTCTCGATAACGAAGAGGCTGAGATAGTTGTTGGCACTAATGTACCGTTTATCACAGGGCAGCAGTTATCTACCAACAATGATAATCCGTTTCAAACCATTGAGCGCCAGGACGTGGGCTTGAGGCTCAAAGTAAAACCACAAATTAATGAAGGCGACACAATCAAGCTAGAGCTGGAACAGGAAGTTTCAAGCGTAAACGCCACATCAGTTACAGGTGCTTCAGACATCACCACCAGCACCCGTTCGATAAACACAACCGTACTTGTTGAAGATGGTCAGACACTGGTATTGGGCGGGCTCAACGATGACATGATTACTGATGTCATTGAAAAAGTACCGCTTCTTGGTGACATTCCAGTGGTAGGCCGTCTGTTCCAATACAAAAGCAAAACAAAGAGTAAGAAAAATCTGGTGATATTCTTACACCCTGTGATCTTGCGTGATGCTGAAACAGCAAACCGAATCAGCAGTTCAAAGTACGATGAACTGCGCACCCGAAGAACAATGACAACAAAATCCACCGCAGCTAATGGTGGCGACAGAAATAATGACAAGCTCCCTCAAATAAAATTATTTCGCGATAACTCAGGTGTAAATTATCAACAGGCTGTCGGTGGCTCAACAAGCAACAGCCAGTCAGCACTCGACCTGAATACCAGCGATGAAGATCTTGAATGGGTAGAAATGCCGGACGGTTCTTTGATACTGAAATAGCCGAACGCGCTACTGACTTCGCGCAATAAATGTTGCCGTGGAAATTTTAGGGGGTGCTTAGGTTGATTTACTATCCAGCCCTTGCTTTACATTTGCGTAAGTGAAAGGCAATTACCATCAGGATCTTTAAACCAGGCAACCTTCGCTCCGGCGGGAGATGTCCAGATGCCACGCTCATCCTGTGACATTCCCTCATAATCTTCGAATACAACGCCTCGTGTTGCCAGGCTTTCTAACGTAGCGGTGATATCACTTACATTCCACCCAAGAACAGTATGATCCGCAGGCTCAAACACGTCTAACTTTGCGACTCGAAGCAAGTGCCCGTTTAAGTCAAAAACCAGAGCAAAAGGCTCGTCTGAAATTAACTTTAAGCCGAGCGTTGATTCGTAAAACGTACGTGCCCTGGCCGCATCGACTGTCGCAACAAATGATACCGGATCGCTTTGTGTGAGCATGAATGTCAACTTCCTTTTCTCGCATAACGACTAAACCTGATACAGCAATAAACCCTGCATTGAGTACAACCCACGTGACCGCAGTCAGTTGATTTACTCTCGCAAGCCGGTTTCAGCAGCAGCTGCGTAGATCCATCAACAGTCGCTGATGCACTCAAAAATACTGAATCAGCCCACAAAACAGACCAGTTAAAGCTAAGGTTTTGTTTCAAAAACTATACACCTGGACAAATATCGGGCGTGCTTCACGGCTTTAGTGTAACAAAATTGACACACTGTCGCTCCAATTTCGCAGGTGAGAGACAGCGTGGCATTACACAGAAAGAATCTCAGCGTATTACTTGTTTCAGCTTCTATCGCCGGACTGATCGGTTGCAGCGGCGGACAAGACAGCCAAACCAATACTCCGATCGTTGAGGTTCAGAGTGTTTTTCAGGATGACGCTGCATTTTCAGTCCCTGCAACACAAAAGCCTCTCGCGCCAGTATGCCTGGAACCAAATAGTGACCCGGATGGTGATGGCTGGGGCTGGGAAAACCAGCAATCCTGCGTAGTTGCACCATCGGGAGACAACCCTCCCACAGTAAGTGTCGATACACAAAGCAATCTACCTGTAGGCATCCTCTACTTCCTCTGGCACTGCGTCACGAAAACCGCAGTATATGAGAACGAATACAACAGATTGAATCTGACTCCCGGAGAAGAACTTAACAGCACGCGTGTTCTTAACGGACAACAGTCAGACTGGGGTAATCAGGGTCGCTTTCACTGGTGGGACCAACCGACTGAAGGCTACTATTGTCTTGGCAATGAACCAGACGTTATACGTAATCATCTGGAGTTATTGCGTGACGCCGGTGTCGATTATTTAGTACTCGATATGACAAACCATCCAAATACACAATCGCTCGATGCAGATACTTTTATTTTGAAGTCATTGCGGCCGCTGCTGGAGATGGCACGCACAGTACCTAATGCTCCACGGATTGTGCCATGGGTACCTTTGGCATCAGAGAACGCAGGTACAAACAACGAGCGTAACGTGATTTGCAATGCAAACCGCAATAGTGACAAATGCCAACGGTTAGAAGACGCCCCCCGTCATAGCATGTATCAGCATGTCACTAATCTGCTGCAAAATGAATTTCCAGAGTTAACGTTTGAGTATCAGGGTAAGCCCCTGTTGCTTGCGGCCGCCAACGACAATAAGTACCCACGCTCTGAAACAGATATTGTCAGCCAGCAACTCGAATCAACCTGGACGGTACGTCGAATGTGGGGCCTGCTACGTACAAACGACGATTGGCAATTCCTGACAACTTGCAGCAATCCATCAGAGTTCTTTGACTCACGTGGCTGGACTGATAACGGATGCAATCAACCGGTCAACGATTTTGAACAAATTTCTGTGTCTGCGGCTTATCAGTACACCTACATATCCGAACCATTTACCGAAAAAGCACAATCACATGCTGGATACATTGGCGGCATGCCAAAATTCCAGGGACGCACACTGGCGCAACAATTTCGTGTAGCTTTCGATCACCGTGATCAGCAGCCAATGGTTTTGTTAACCGGCTGGAATGAATGGATCGCTAGTCGTCATGATCTAACAGACAGAGTAGCTTTCGTAGATGCTTTCGACTCCAGCCGTAACCGCGATATAGAACCCGGTGGTGTTGCCGGTGATCTCTACTACTACCTGATGCGTGATTTAATAGCGCAATACAGAAACAATAAGCCTTTTGCATTTGAAGATTACTTCCTTACGAAAAATAGCATCTTTGATGCAAATTTTTACTGGCAAACACACTCAGATCTGCAATCCACATTTCAAGCAGATGACCTTGATGGATTGCGCAACCATTGGCTTACAAGTGGACTGCAAGAGGGTCGAAGACCCAGCGTATTGTTTGATGCCCGCTACTACAGCGATCGTTTCCCGGCGCTGGCGAATGCAGGAATCACAACACCTCAAGGGTTATTGCAGCACTTTATAGATTCTGGTTTTCAGGAAGGCAGGCAGGGATCACAAGAGTATCACTCGCCATCATACGTAAACCGCTACCCGGAATTAGCCAGACTGTTTGGTAATAACGGCTACTATAAGGCGTTCAAGTTCTACCAGAATGTTGGTCGGCTTACACCCGCAAACCACAATCCAAAGCCTTGAGCCAAAACGTAATTAACCTTCCATTGAACAAGGGGCGTCTGTGCTTAGCAGACGCGATTACCTACTCGCAAATCTCTGCCTGGCCCCCGATGTTTTTATTACGGTTAATCAGCTAAACACTTACTTACTCATTGCTTGTCTTTTTTGTCATTCATACCTGAACGCGCCACCGCTGCGCCCACAAGCGCGCCGAGTGATGCCACCCCTACCATAGCCAGCCCGTTTCCTGCCTTTTTTTCCGTATTCTTTAAAGTCCTTATTACCAAACCCTGTTGTTTGAGCTCCTGAATCGCCACCTCCACCTCCCAAAATACAGCGCTGGGTTTTATTTTCAGATACTCAGCCGCAATGATCAATTGCTCGACACTCATTGAGCTTTCACCTCTCTCTATACGAGACCAGGTTGACTGGTTTACACCTACCGCAGTGGCAAGTTCAGCCTGCTCCACACTCAAGTCTTTTCGGATCCGCACAATTACTCGGCCAATCACCGCTTGGTAAGTTGTTTCTGGGCTCAGTTTCACAGTATTTCCCGTTAAAAACGATAATGTATGTGATGCATATAAGCCCCATCGGAAAAATATGCCAAAACTTTAATCTAATAGGGAGTAGTCACATTGAATTTAGGCATCACTAAGCAGCGCCGTACCACCGCAATCTATCGAAACGGTTTTCATCCAGCAGTGGATCAGCTCGATTTCTCGCGATTGAAATGGAAACTAAGCAGCTCGTCCGAGGCAAAATTATCTGCTGCTGAGGCCGATTCCGCTGAAGTAGAGTACAAACGTTTTCTTACCTTGAAAAAGCACTATCCTGATGTCTCCCTGGTCCCCAACAGATTGGTTGATGAATTTTGGCACGCGCATATTCTGGATACGCGTGCATATCGAGAGGACTGCGATGCAGTTTTTGGCTTTTATCTGGATCATTTCCCATACTTCGGAATTTACGGAGACGATGATCGACGAATGTTAAACAACTCTTTTAAAAAGACAAAGCGCCTCTACGAAAAACACTTTGGCGAATATCCTGCGTCCGCTGAAGCCGCAAGGTGCGAGGATCACTCCTGCCATGTGCCCAGCGCATGCGCTTGCCGCGTACCTGGCGCTTGCAAGTAAAACTACTCTATTTTTTAACCGTAAAAATTCTCTGAAGGAACGACATGACTAAAAAAAGTAATGCGAATAGCAACTCCAACCACAAATCTAATCAAGGCAATTCCAACAAAGGCACCAACGGAGTAAACAAAGCATATTCTCAAGTGCAGGGAAACAGGGGTACACAAAAGAACCCCAACAAAAAGTAATTATATGCAACCTGCCACCACATCAATCTGATTGTGGTGGTCTCTTTTAAAAAGTAGGTTTGCTATCAACTGGCCTATGGCAGAGTAACGTCAACGTTGGCCAGACCACCCCTGATATTCGGACCTATAAGAGTGCTCACCGCATCAAATCGCTGCTGATACTCAAAGTTGCAATCTCTTCCTGCATCAACAAGCTGGTCTTTAATGCCACTAATGGTTGGATCGTCCAGTAAAGAGGGATCACCGCCTACTCCCCAACAAGCTAAATCTCCAAGGCGCTGTGTACCCACCCGATGGGTATCGAAAAACGGTGAATCACCCTGACTAAAAAAGAACCATCCCGCCAGCACTATGCCCTCTGCCAATCCTAACTTAGTCGAGAATACCGACCCTATGCCGTCAACAGCAGCCTCTTCAATACCCAGTACAGGCAATTCAAGCTGATCAACCAGGGCATGCCCCAGCTCATGCATCAATACAAATACGCTGGTTTTAAACGCCTCATCCATATCACCAAAGAGGTTGAAAAACAGTTGTGTTAACTCGTGGCACATAACAATCGCACCACCGGCAGCACCGTTTTCATCCGGGTTAAATTCCCCCGGTATAAAAAAAGCGTTGGCAGTACCGCAGTCTGCGAAACTGACAGAAATGTCCGCCGGCAAAACCAAACTGTCATTAAGAGATTCAACTAGTGCCGCACCCGCCTGTGCATAGGCCAAATCCAGAGCGGTCTCGGTTGGAAAGACCATCGGCAGCAGGTCACCGTTGTCTTCGGCGACAAGCGTGTCAGCACTACCACCGATAGACACAATAGCGTCCGGATCAAGAAATTCCGTGTCTGCATCCAAAGCGACCTGATCTGCCGGATCAAGGTCAGGCGCCCCGACAACCTGCGCAAAATCACCACCACTGCCTGAACCACCACAGGCGGAGAGCGCTGCGCCAAGAACGACAATCGTGCTGAGCCGTGACAGGAAGGGAATAGTTATACTGTGCTTCATCGCTCGGTCCTGTGCTGAAAGGTTAGCATCCAAATAAAATATGCGCGGGCCCTGCGCGCCGGAAATCACTGATTACGACAGGCGAGTATAGCAATGGTTCGCGAGCACGTATTACTGAAGCACAAATCAACCTAAGAGATTTTTCATCTTATAGTGTGCACATGCGTCAACGTACATTGAACGGATACCAACCTTGTAGCTGATCGATAGACGCGTAGTGACAATAAAACAAAGAAAGCTGGAGACAATGATCATTTTTTGCTCGACAAAGCAACGTAACAGGGTTTGCATCAGATAGCGGAAGTGGCGGGTCGACGAGCCTTAATCTGCAAACACATGAATCTCCAAATCCTTTACAAAACTTATATTGGATTGACACACCTTCGCAGTTTTTTCGCTGAGAATAATAATTTACTGCATACGTATTTACTCAACTGACTCCAGGCTCTTTATACCTGGAGCTTCTGAATTAAACGGAAAACGCCGCCCTGTTGTCCGAGCTAATACCACTTGCATTACTGAGCGTTGCCGGGAGACATCATAGCGAGCACCGCAAAACAACTCAGGCAACATCAGCGAAGATCAAACTTTTCTCATATAACACTGCAATAGTTGCTAATGTTTGATTATAGCTGAATCGATTCCGCAAACTGTTTATCGTGACAGTTGTCTACTCAATACCTTGTTCTTTTTTTTATGAGTTTTTCCGTGAATTCGTTGCATATTTTTCGCGTACTACTGCTTCTTATAGTCACGATAGCCGGCGCAAACCCAGCGCATGCCCAAAACAATGCAGGCATCGAATGCATCGCGGCACCCCAGCTACCTACGCCCGGCGACAGCATCAGAGTCAGCAATGATCAGGAACTCCGATGGGCAATTGGCAACATAGTAGATAACACAACAATAGTCATTGCACCGGGAACCTACAATCTAACCACCACCATCTCTATCACGGCTGACAACGTCACCATAAGAGGTGAGCGTAATGACTGTAACTCAGTGCAATTGGTTGGTCCCGGAATGCGCAATCAGGATTACGGCGATGTGCAGCATGGCATCTGGATCAGTGCCAGTAACACCCTCATTGCCAATCTGACTATATCCGAAGTCTTTTTTCAATCTATCGCTATCGATGGCAACGCGCAGTCACCGCACATTTATAACGTTCGAATGATCAACCCCGGCACTCAGTTTGTAAAAGTAAATCCCATAGCATTCGCAGACGGAGTTAACAACGGCATTGTGGAATACAGCGTCATGGCATTCACCAATGGCACACCCACTATCGACCGCAACAATGGCGGGAGCGGCTACACCAACGGTGTTGACATACACGCAGGAGCAAACTGGAGAATAAGCAACAACCGCTTTAGTAACTTCCATACACCAGACACCGCAGATAATCTGGTTAACCCGGCAGTGCTGGTCTGGAACGGTGCCAGCGGTACAATAACTGAAAACAATATATTTGTTGACGTTGATCGAGCTATTGCCTACGGATTGATCAACAGACCCTATGATCATCATGGCGGTATCATTCGCAACAACATGATCGTACAAACGCCCGGTCTTTTTTCAGCTGCACGCCGCGCAAACTTCGATGCCAGCATTATTGTCTGGGGGTCACCTCACACACAGGTTTTACATAACACCATTCTCAACAACGGCAATGCTCCAAACGCAATTGACCTGCGCTGGGATACATCTGACAGCGAAGTAACCAACAACCTGACCGATGCTCCAATCAGACATCGTGACCGAAGCTTCTTTTTATCAAGTAACAACCTGACCAATGCTCGCGCAGACTGGTTTGTAGACCCACCCAGCGGAAATCTGCGACTGGCCTTCGGTACAACCGCACCTCTTGACAGAGCTCAGAGACATGAATCAGCAGAGCTTGATATAGACGGTGCCCTCAGAGCTTTTGATACCAATGTAGATATTGGTGCAAACGAAATATCAGGCTTTAACGGCTTCAGCACAAACGGTGGTGGTACTTTTACCGTTCCAAAGATCACCTGGCTTTTGTTTGGCGTAATTATTCTCTGGCGTTCATGGGCCACAGGCAACTTTAGACACTTCTAAAGCCACATACCACCCTAAACGTGTAATTAAACTGTCGTAAAAATTAACCCGGGGGTAGTAAAGCGGATTTTCCTTAAAACAAAACTCAACAGGCCGGAGAGCCCGACCTGCTGAGCGACAAAAGCCCGAGATTGCTTATTCGTCAATCTCACTAATTACCGCTTCAAAGTTTTCCTGTTGCTGATCAAAAACCAGGTCAACGCGCCGATTTTTCTGTCTGCCCGCATGATCTGAATTACTGGCAATCGGAACGTCCTCACCAAAGCCTTTGGCCTGAATACGAGATACGTCAATGCCATGTGCCATTAACGCAGATCTGACAGAGAAGGCACGCTCAACTGACAAGTCATAGTTAAAGTCAGCGTCACCTGTGTTATCGGTGTGACCCTCAATAGTGAGTGTGCGCTCCGGGTAGTTTTGCAGAAAGCTGGCAACCCGCTCGATGTTCTGTCTGGCACCGGCTTTCAATGTTGACTGGCCAGTATCAAACAATACATCGCCAAGTGTCAGTACCATACCGCGATCAGTATTTTTAGCCTGAAGGGCTTTGAGCTCCTCCAATGCTTTGAGCTGTAACGCGAGCTTTACTTCACGGTCATTTAAGTCATTCTGCAACGACTCAGCTTGCTGACGTGCAGCTTGCGCTTGCTGTTGTGCCGTCGTCGCTTCTGCAGAGCGCAAATCAACCTGAATTTTCGTACGCTCTACATTGCCGTTTTCAATTTTTGCCTGATAGCTCAGCAGCTCAGATCGTTTCTCTGCAATCAAAGCATATTGTTCGGCGATATAGGAGTGATGATTGATGGATTTTTTACTCTTCTTTTTTCGCCATGCATTATTCGCAGTATCGAGTTTTGTTTTGGCAACGTTCAAATCTTCAGTGGAAAATTCACCTTTCAGTGTTGAGTCACTAACTCGATCATAGGTCGCCTGAGCAGAGTTCAGTGCTTCGTTAGGTTTTTTTCCTGCACAGCCAGTGGTTACAGCAATTGAAAGTGCTGTGGCAACAGCCAAAGCTAATTTTGTATTCACAGTCATAATATTAAGTCTCCATTACTTGAGAAATTAGAAATCGCAAAGTGCGAGAAGCTAGTTCTGAGCGCGTGCGACTTCCTGGCTCAGGAGTTCGATGCTTGATTGCAATTCATCATAAGCAGCTTTTGACTTTTCAGCCTCAGCAGTTGCTTCGGCCAACTCTGCATCGGCCATCGCCTGTGTCAGCAAAAGCTTTGCCTTATCATGCTTCTTTCGGCTAATAAGGAATTCAGCAGTTTCAACTTTCTGTTGCGAGGTACGTAGCGCCTTGGGTGCATAACTCGCAGCACCAGCGGCTTCAGCGCTCCTGATAGAAGCCTGAGTTAGTGACAACTCTTGCTTTGGTGGTGGTCCGCTTGAGCATGCTGCGAACTGAGTAACAGCCAGTATCAAAGCCGTGGTTTTTATGATGTTTAGAGTATCCATTCTTCCCTCCATCGGAATTTTGGTTGCAAGGTCTGAGTGACCCCATGCAATATCAAATCGGCTGGCAACCGGGAAGTTTGATCGAATTGGTTAATTATGTAACTTCTGTAATTATTCTCAAACCCGTATATATTAGTTTCAGGGTCACGGGGATATTTAGGTTTACAGTCACGCTGTTCTCTGCGTAAAACCAGACAGCATAGCGAGTATAAACTTAAGATAAATCACGTCATTGTAGCTATTCCCGTTAGCAGTTGATTAATTTATTCGGGCTTAACATCGTTGATGCGAAAGAGGTCTTTATTGTTAAACTGTTGCTTAGGCTATCAATGCACTTCTGTCGGTCAATGCTTATTTTTTGCGTTGAGCACAACAGGAAAATACTGCACTGCGACTCAACTCTCAGTTGTACCGAATCAGTTTGGCAATCTTGATAAATGTAAAATCAGAGAAAGTAAGTCATCACACTTGTCCAGTTAAACTCATGTGACGCACATCTGGCATTACTTTCAAAATTTTTTATACCTAAAAACTCCGACAAATTGTTGTGCATAACCTTTACAGCGAGTTATTGCCGCACGGATCGCCAGTGCAATTCGCTGATTTTTCGCTGAACACGATTCGTCCTGCCAACAGTAAAAAAAATCGGAGTTGACAGTTAACTCACCAATTATTGAAGAATCATTTAGCGTGGCTGAAACTAAAGTTCCGGCTTATTCCAGCACCGGCTTCTGCTCCTGCTGTTCCCGTAGTAATCACTCGCCCATTATATGCACTGCGATCGATGCAATTAGCCATTGATATGCCTGGAGCTGTGGCGCAACACCGACCAATCCGCAAATCAACACAATTCTCTACTGCACCGGGGAATACTTTTCCCCTCAGGAACAGCAGTTGCTTCGACCCAACAGGGCAGTAGAAATACCCATAATGGCATTTATGGACGGATTCATAGGTATGCAAGCAATTAAAAATATGTTCCTGCTCATTGCAGCACTAACTTTTCTCCCGATGACGACGGCGTTTTCGTGGGATAAAGTTATCGACGGTGATCTAAGCCTGCACATAACGGAATTCGCAACAATTCCGAACCAGACTAATGGTACGCCTCCAAAATTAAACAACATGAATTTTGCCGATGGCAGGTTATTTGTTGTAGACAGTCATAGTGCAAAAATCTACGATATTACCAATGGTGCTGTGCAGCTATGGTTTGACGTAGCAGATGCTCTAAATGACCCATTATTGCTTAGCAGTTCACCAGAGGGTGGTGTTCGCGCCATCGCCTTCCATCCTGACTTCACCACAAATGGAAAATTCTACACTTCACAACAAGAGATTCGGCCCTCTGATTTTCAGAATTACGACTATCTGAGCGATGCAAACAACCCAATCCAGACTGACAGTGTAGTTCGAGAATGGACGCAACTGACTGATGGTTCTTTTAGCGCATCCAGAGAAGTCTTGCGTATCGGGGTACCTGGCCCCCATGTAATTAAACAAATAATATTTAACCAGCATGCCCAGCCAGGTGATGCAGATTACGGCCTTCTATACATAGCACATGGCGATGGCGGTCATTGGCAGAGCCCTCGGGGCGGACACAACAATGATGCCCTCGGTAAGATATTAAGAATTAATCCACTGCAGTCCGGCACATCTGCCTATACGGTTCCTTCAGATAATCCTTTTGTATCTACTTCAGAAATGCTTGATGAAGTATACGCCATAGGTTTTCGCAGCCCTCATAACCTTGCATTCACCAGCAGTGGGCAATTAATAGCCGCTGGCATTGGAAATCGAAATGTCGAAGAAATAAACCTGGTACACCCGGGAGCCGACTACGGATGGAAAGAGCGCGAAGGGAGCTATATTTACCTCGAGCCTCTCAGAGGAGACGCAGGTATTACAACTCTGCCGATCGACGATCATCTCCTTGGCTATACGTATCCTGCAGCTGAAGTCAAACACAACCCGTCATACGATGGAGCGATAGCAATTGCCGGTGGCTACGCAGTAGAAAACGGCACGGAGTTAAGTAATCACTACTTCTACGCTGAGTTCGCGTCTACCGGGGAAATGTACTATTCAAACTTAGACGACATGACGGCTGCGGTTACGTCGGGTCCGGTATCAGAGCTGTCGCAGGCAACAACTTACAGACCCACACTATTTTTTGATCACGACAGCAACCCCACAACACCGGAAATTCTAAAATCATCGATGCTGGATATATTCAACGATTCCCCCAACTATCCTGCCAATGGCACACGTGCTGACATCAGGTTCGGCCAGGGACCAGGCGGTGAGCTCTATGTAACCAGCAAGCAAAATAACACAGTTTATTTAGTTACTAATTCACTTCCACCTGTTGATAGTGACGGTGATGGCCTAATAGGAGCAAATGATTACTTCCCATTCGACCCGGACAATGACATTGACGGTGATGGCATCAGCGGGCACATCGACAACTGCCCGAACATCAGCAACCCATCGCAGGAAGATATTGATCATGATAGATCCGGCGACGCTTGCGATCCTGTAGTTAACGAACCCACCCCCGCTTTCATGGCACAAATAGAAAGCGTTGCAACGGGTTTATGCATTGGAATCTCAAGCGGCAATAACAACGCAGACTCACATATTTGTGAAAGCGATGAAGCCAGCCAACGAATCCGGTTTTTCCTGGTTCAGGGAACTGCCAGCACTTCGCAATCTTTTCTGGACCAGGAGACCACAAGCACCTATGTTCTGCAGTTTCTACATAGCGGGCAGTGCCTTACAGTACCGGGCAACTCAACCAGTAGAGGCACCAGTTTGTTACAACAGCCATGTGACGGCAGCATGTCTCAACAATTCAGAGTTGAAGAGGATGGATTATACAATGTCATTTATACCGGTAACGGAACAATCGATTTAGTAGTCGACTCACATGGTCAGACAGATAACATTATACAGTGGGAAGACTTTGGAAATAGCAATCAAAGATGGAGCTTTATTCTACACAACGACACTGACACCACCATCGCTGGCGAGACAGGCTCAAATCCGTTCGGAGCGGGAAGCCAACCAACCAACACAACGACACCTGCTGATGCTACTACTAATACTGATAACCAGTCATGCTCAGGCTTTTGCAATGTGGAGAACTTCGACGGTCTGATCAACGGTAGCATTCGCACTCAAAGCGACTGGCAAACCTCTCCTCCAGGTGCGCTGGATGGTGCGATCGTAACCGACAATCCACCTGGTGCGTTTTTAAACAAAGCAATGATGAGTGATCCGGACGGCGTACAATTCCGTGGTAACGCATACAAACCACTTGGGCTGGATTCCATTGGTGATGGAAACGCAGGCACATTTTTCTTTCAGATTTTCGCGGACGATCTAACCAATACCTATTCTCACATTGGGCTGTCGGATCTGGACTCGCCACGCCTTGATGACGGTGGCACCGGGGTGACAGATATATTTACAGATTTCGAGGTGCAGTTCAGTCTCAGAGAAGGAAAAATGCGTGTTAAGGATGGCCAGCAAAGCTCGGACATAACAAACATCGACGCACAAAACCGAACTATGTACAACGTTTGGCTGGCTGTAGACAATCTTAGCGATACCTACGAAGTTTACATTCAGGGCGGCTCACATAGCATACCTATCAAAGCCGAGGCCAACGGTCGCAGCGTTTTCAATTTTCGCAACGGATCGGCCAATAACGACCTAAAGACCTTTTTGTTTCAAAACTCACCCAATGTACACACAGGTCGCGTTTTTTTCGATAACCTCTACGTCGATCCCTACGACCATAATCTGTCTAACCCGGTATCTTCCTATACCGAAGTCGACTCTTTCGAAGCACTAACAGTTGGCAACCTGGATAACCGAAACGGATGGTCAACATCCTCTAATGATGTAGGTATCTCCCAGGATCCTGCTGACAATGAAAACCACGTGCTATCGATTCAGGGTAGCGACGCTAACGTATCAAAGTCACTGCCATCTATTGAAAACAACACTACAGGTACTTTGTTTTTTCGTATGCGAAGAGACGGCCAGGTCAATTCAAGTACCGGGCTTTCGGATTTAGCTCAGCCTACCAACTTCAATGCTTTTGAAAACCAGGTAAATGTACAAAATAGTCTCAATTTGAATTTGCGAGATGGCAATAGCTTTACCGCAGTAGACACATTCGACGAAGACACCTGGTATTGCGTTTGGCTGGTAAGCAATAACACAACAGACACATACAGAGCCTATATGAAGGGTGGCGCTCTGGATCAGGCAACTCTGCTGGAAAGCAACAATGGACAAACAGACTTTAATTACCGCAACGGTACTGAAAGTACTATTTCGACCTTCTTTGCTCGCTATTTGAATTCAAGTGGTCGCTTCTACCTGGATGATATTTACGTCGACAACAACGGCGAAAACCTTTCAATGCCAACCTCGAATAAATGTGCCACCGATATTGATGTTGCAGCTCCACTTGATGATCCTATTCCTGAGACGATCACTAAATCGGGTTTAAGCGTGCAACTACACGAATTTACCACTATCCCTGCAAGCAGCAATGGCGCGCCCGGCACACGCATTAATTTTCTACACCATGCTAACGAAGATCGCGACAGGCTGTTTGTCAATGACCTGAGAAACAATCTTTACGTCATCGAGAATGGCATCACCTCAATCTACCTGGATCTTAGCGAACAGTTCGCAGACTTTACCCTTGAACCACGTCTGGGCACCGGTTTTGGTTTTTTTACTTTCCATCCTGACTTTGCCAACAACGGTAAGTTTTATACTGTACATACTGAGGCTGGCAATGCACTTTTCACTAAAACAGCCAACTACACCAGCGCGGGTGACTCTGAATCCGTACATGGGGTAATCACAGAGTGGACGTCAACCAATCCATCAGCAAGTGTGTTTGTCGGCTCTATGCGTGAAGTTCTCCGGATCGGCTTTGATACCTTCCTTCATGGGATTCAACAGATAGGCTTTAACCCGAATGCTCAACCGGGTAGCAGTGATTACGGCCTGCTTTATATAGCTGCAGGCGACGGCGAAGAGAACCCCAACTTTACAAACACTCCGCTAGACCTGAGCGTCGCACAAGGGAAAATACTACGTATTGATCCATTGGGCATGACTGGTCCAAATGGCCAATACGGCATTCCAGAGTCCAACCCGTTTTTAAGCACTGAGGGTGTATTAGGCGAAATCTGGGCCTACGGTCTGCGAAATCCTCACCGTTTCAGTTGGGACACGGGTGGTATCAATAAGATGTTTATCGGTCACATTGGTGAAAAGAACATTGATTCTGTTTACCCGGGTATCGCTGGAGCCAACTACGGCTGGAATGAACGTGAAGGCAGCTTTTTGTTTCGGAAAGATGATCCTAATGTTGTCTACCCTCTTCCCGCTAACGACGCTCAGTTTGGATATACGTACCCGGTGGCCGAATACGATCACGATGAGGGCTTTGCCCTTGTCGGCGGTTTTGTCTATCGAGGTTCTGCGATTCCATCACTGCAAGGTAAGTACGTCTTTGGTGATGTGGTGAACGGACGTATCTTTTATGCAGAAGAAGCAGACATGGTTTCAGGCCAGCCCCTCGCAACAATCCATGAACTAACACTTTTAGACAATAACGGCGCTGAAAAAAGCATGAAAGAGTTTGCCAGTGCCTCGCGCGCCGACCTGCGTTTTGGTATCGACAATCAAAACGAAATATATGTTCTGTCCAAACAAAACGGCAAGATCTGGCAGATCGTAAACTCAGACAGCGGGGATGATGATCAAGTAAACCTCCCTATTGATACCCCTGACACCAGTGCTCCAGCGGTCACTTTTAAACCGTTTTTAACAGACCCGACTGGCGATACAGTCGTTTCCGGCACCTCTTCAGACAATGTCGCTATAGATCGAAACCGGTTACTCATTCGGAACCTGGATACCGGTCAATACTGGAATGGCTCTACATGGACTGATACCTGGTCCTGGTTCGCTCCAAATGGCACCAGCAACTGGTCTTACGCTGTGTCTCTGACAACTTCGAATTATCGCGTAGTTGCCTGGACATGGGATTCATCAAACAATCCAGGCGACATTGCCTCAGTTAGTTACTCCAACCTCCCCAACGACACCATTGCCCCCGTTGTTGCTTTTAATCCAACTACAACTAACTCAACTGGTCAAACAACCTTTTCAGGCACCGCCTCAGACAATGTCGCTATAGACCGAAACCGGTTACTCATTCGAAACTCAGATACAGATCAATACTGGAATGGCTCTGCATGGACTGATACCTGGTCGTGGATCATTCCAAATGGCACTGATAACTGGTCTTACACAGTGTCCCTGACAGCTTCGAATTATCGCGTGGTTGCCTGGACCTGGGATTCTTCAAACAATCCGGCCAACGTTGTCTCTATGAGTTACTCGAACTTCCCCAGCGATACTATTGCACCCGTTGTCGCTTTTAAACCAATTACAACTAACTCGACTGGTCAAACAACATTGTCCGGTACGGCTTCAGACAATGTTGCCGTCGACCGAAACCGGTTACTCATTCGAAACTCAGATACAGGTCAATACTGGAATGGCTCTGCATGGACCGATGCCTGGTCCTGGTTTGCTCCAAGCGGCACCGGCAACTGGTCTTACACTGTGTCTCTGACAGCTTCGAATTATCGTTTGGTCGCGTGGACATGGGACACATCAAATAATATCAGTGAATCATTATCAACAAGTTTCTCTACTCAGTAGTAAAAATACTTTTAAAAAGCCTTACTAATAACAACGGCAGCCCTAACCTGTGGAAATTTTTGTTGATAGATTCAGTTCCGGATTTGCCATCCTATCGTCACTGGCGATAACCAAATAGTGCGCAGCTTCGTCTGTAAAACAAGACCACATCCAATGGGAAGACTCTGACAAAAACAGTCAAACATCCCGCCCTGTATGCTTAAGTAGTAAATCAGTAAATCCTAAATTGGACAGGACACATTGTATGCAACACGACGCCATGCACTTTCGAGCTAACCAGCGAATATACTTTACAATCTGAAGTAGTAAAAAAACTCGTCAATGGTGGTCGGCCGGTTTTCCGGGGTATCACTAATACCATTGCCAAAGTACAAGCGGTCATCTGTAATTCTATAAATGCTATACCTTGTGGCGGAACCACTAGTAAAGTTAATGAATGGCGCGTCACCCAGCGGGGTGCTCACGAAGTTGTCTGGAAACTCAAGAGTATCCTGAACTCCGTTCTCAACAAGCTCTCCGGTAGCTGGAAATATTGCAGGTACACTGCAGTTGGTATCAGAGTATGAGAATTCCGTGTAAATTGATGTAGCTTCATCAAAAAACAATGTCAGTCTGGAAGATTGTGTGTTGCCTTGCCCTTGGGTCAGAAAACAATCAGTAATCCAGTCCCCATCAAGCTCACTCATGATCGGGAGAGGAGCCACAGGCGGCACGGATGCTGGTGCTTGAACAGTTGTGGACCCGGTCAAAGAGCAATTGGCAACTGACGCTCCAAATGTAGAGTAGACCGATGCGTCCACAAAACTCGCCTCAGGTGGTACCGGAGCTGCCACAGTGTAGGTACCGAAGGACTCACCCGTTACCTGTACCGGTTCAGTCACGAAACTGTTTTCAAATGTTGTGTCATAAAAAACAACGTTTAACGTTGTCTGGTTGAATTCACCCGGCAAACGACTGACTTCGCAGCTGAATTGCAGCTCCTGAAACTGCGCTATTTCAACAACCTGACGCACACATTCATCGCTACCAATCACTGCAGTGTTGCTCTCAATCGTAATAGCTGAAATGTTGTTACATGCAAGCCAGCCCGTTAGCTGGTTTGAAAAATCAGAGTTAGCGAGAAGCTCATTACTGACTTCAGTATCTATAGGATCTGTCGGATCATTAGGATCTACCGGCACCACTGGATCTACCGGATCTACCGGATCTACCGGATCTACCGGATCTACCGGATCTACCG
>CAZYRP010000058.1:0-26413 GCA_964649465.1 uncultured Granulosicoccaceae bacterium
TGATGGCACTAAAGTGCTGCGCTTTGAAAGATAATCCTCCGTGTATTTTTTGGACGCTGGTGTTCATTGGCTTGCAACAGATGCAGGCACCAGATCGATACAATCAACCGGGCACGGCGGAATGCACAGTTCGCAACCGGTACAGTGATCCTCTATCACCGTATGCATTAGTTTGGCGGCACCCACTATGGCATCTACCGGGCAGGCTTTTATGCAGAGTGTGCAACCAATGCATTCATACTCACGGATCACGGCAACCACAGGTGGTGTCTCTACGCCGAATTCAGGGTTTAGCGGAATGACATCACGGTTCAGTAGCTCTGCCAGCGCAATAACTGTTGCATCACCGCCGGGGGGGCATTGATTGATTGCCGCCGATTGAAAGGCAATTGCCTCTGCATATGGTCTGCAGCCCGGGTAACCGCATTGAGCACACTGTGTCTGCGGCAGCAAACTGTTTATTTGCTCCGTAAGGGAGTCATCGTTGCCTTTAAACCAATTGGAGGCATACCCCAACGCCAGGCCCAGTGCTAACGCTAACAGACTAATGATCAAGACGCCGATCATCAGTTCATTCCACTGAAACCCATAAAGGCGAGCGACATAAAGCCTGCAGCTATTAGCGCGATGGCACTGCCTTTAAAGGGTTTCGGCACATCTGCAGCATCGATCTTTTCCCGCATGGCGGAAAACAAAATAAGCACCAGCGTAAAACCCAGCGCTGCACCAAAACCGTAGAAAGCAGCACTGATAAAAGTTGTGTTCGTTCTGATGCTTAAAAGTGCAACCCCCAGTACTGCGCAATTAGTGGTGATCAGTGGCAGGAAGATACCCAGTACGCTATGCAGTAATGGGCTGGTTTTGCGGATGAATAATTCTGTTAGTTGCACCAGCCCTGCGATGATCACAATAAAAGCAATCAGGCGCAGATAGCCGAGATCGAGCGGTTCGAGCACCCATTTGTTGAAGCAGTAGCTGCAAGCTGAAGCAAGTGTTAGTACAAATGTGGTTGCCAGGCCCATGCACAGTGCGGTATCGAGCTTTCGCGATACTCCCATGAACGGGCAGAGACCAAGAAAATTCACTAATACAAAGTTGTTAAGCAGAATTGTTCCGGCAAGTATCAGTAGAACCTCTTGCATGGTTTACTTGACTCGCATTCCTGCCTGCGCCCCATCGTCTGGTGACAATATAAATAGATCAGAGCCGCCCGGACCTGCGGCTAATACCATGCCCTCTGACATTCCGAAACGCATTTTTCGAGGTTTAAGGTTGGCTACCATGATGGTTTGGCGGCCGATCAGTTTAGCGGGATCGTAAGCCGATTTAATGCCTGCAAATACATTGCGCTGTTGTCCTCCAAGGTCTAACGTGAGCTGCAGAAGTTTGTCGGCGCCATCAACATGCTCTGCGGCAACAATGGTTGCAACCCGCAGGTCGATTTTTGCAAAATCATCGAAACTGATTTCATCGCTTATGGGATCATCAACCAGAAAAGTATGTTCATCTGGCCCCGCGGTGTCGGTAGCTGTCGTAACGCTCGCAGCTTTTAAGTCTTCTTTTGAAGCCTCCACTATGGCGTCGATTGATTTCGATTCCAGTCGTGTGATCATGGGTTTGAATTTATTAATTTTGTGGCCAAGCAATGGGCTGTGCAAATCATCCCAGGTGAATTCGCTGCAGTTTAAGAATGCTTCTGTTTGCTTAGCAATATCCGGCACCACCGGCTTTAGATAGATAACCAGGTTTTTGAATAAGTTAATACCGAGCGTGCAGATTTCCTGCACTTCCTGTGCGCTACCTTCCTGCTTAATTAGAGTCCACGGTGCTTTGTCTGCAATAAACTGATTAGCTTTGTCTGCCTGTACAATAATTTCCCTGATAGCACGGCTGAATTCGCGATTTTCGAACGCCTCTGCAATAGATTCAGATGCTTCTGTCGATTCCTGATAAAGCGTGTTGTCAGGTAATTTTGCTGCCAGTGTGGCATCGAAGTTCTTATAAATAAAACCTGCGCAGCGACTTGCTATGTTGACAATTTTTCCGACCAGATCAGAATTTACCCGGGCGACAAAGTCTTCAAGATTAAGATCAATGTTCTCAACCTTATTGTTTAGTTTGGCAGCATAGTAGTAGCGCAGGTAGTCTGGTTGCAGATGATCAAGGTAAGTCCGTGCCTTTATAAAGGTACCTCGCGACTTCGACATCTTGGCGCCATCGACCATCAAAAAACCGTGACAATGAACAGCAGTGGGTTTTCTAAAGCCCGCACCTTCAAGCATGGCCGGCCAGCATAAGGTGTGAAAACGCGCGATATCTATACCGATAAAATGCACCATCTCTGCTTTGGAGTCTGCTGCCCAGTAATTGTCCAGGGCATCGGTGTCTCCTTGTAATAAATTAAGGTGACTTGCCATGTAGCCAATTGGTGCATCCATCCAGACATAAAAATACTTGCCCGGTGCATCAGGTATTTCAAAACCCCAGTAAGGTTCGTTGCGTGAAATATCCCAATCTTTGAGTCCCCCTTCAAACCACTCCTGAATTTTATTGCGCATCTCCGGTTGCAGGTGTTCACCGGCAGTCCATTCGCGCAACATGGCGTCGAAGTTTTCTATTTTGAAAAAGTATTGCTCGGAGTCTTTGGTCACAGGTGTTGCACCAGATACTACTGACTTCGGATTGAGTAACTCGGTCGCATCATAGGTGGTGCCGCAGCTTTCACAGGCATCACCGTATTGCTCTTCGGTTTTGCATTTGGGACAGGTGCCGGTGACAAAGCGGTCTGGCAGGAACATGTTGGCATCGGGATCGTACAACTGCTCGATTGTGCGAACGGTGATGTGCCCGCCATCGAGCAGACGTTTGTAGATGGTATCGACACACTGACGGTTTTCGTCAGAGTGTGTTGTATGGAAGTTGTCAAAGCTGAGCTGGAAATCGGTGAAGTCTTGTTCATGCTCTGCTTTCATCTCTGCGATAAGTGCTTCCGGCGTTGTACCGTTGTTTTTAGCGCTCATCATGATCGGTGTGCCGTGCGCATCATCTGCCCAGACCCAGGTGACATTGTGGCCGCGCAATCGTTGGAAGCGGGTCCAGATATCGGTCTGGATGTACTCAACCATATGGCCGATATGGATCGAGCCGTTGGCATAGGGCAGTGCGCTGGTGACTAGTATGTCGCGTTTGTCTGGTGCATTCATTGAGCTGGCCACAATCTGCGTGTGGTGATAACTGGAACTTGCGGAAGTATAAGCGGTTTGTGACGTAAAGGTTCGGACAGCTGCCCTTTTTGCGGTTTGTGGCTGATAGCTGGCCCAGAACGAACTGGTCGATATTGAACCGACCCTAGTTTGACCAGGGAAGTAGTGACCAGAGTAGTTGTGGGCTGCCAGGCGTTGAATTGGCAGGCTGGTGGGGCTGATGGTCAGTGAGGTGGCCAACAGTGGGCTATTTATGCATGTTGATGGCTGATAGTGGTCTGTTGGTGGGGGATTGTGGTGACCGGGGTGAATTCAGGGTTGAGTAGCTCGTGACCTGAGACTTCTTGTACGCGACGATGGAGGCCGTGGTGTATCATTGCCGCATTGTTACTTTATAAGGAGACTGATATGTCGAATGCAGACAAAGCAGCGGTCGAGAAGGTGTTAGCGGGTCACACCGACAAGTACACAGGCCGCACACTCGGTGAGGACAAAGTGGTTCGTGAGGTGGTGGTTGATGGCGGAGAGGTTTCTGTGAAGTTGCAGATGGGCTATCCCTGTCAGGGCTATTTGCCGGAGCTGGTTGATGAGCTGACGGATCTGGCAAAATCGGTCGATGGTGTTACCGAGATGTATGTAGAAGTCGGAACCAAAGTCACAGCGCACTCAGTGCAGCATGGCGTTAAGCGCATGGAAAACGTCAAAAACATTATTGCGGTGGCGTCCGGCAAGGGTGGGGTCGGCAAGTCGACTACATCGGTAAATCTTGCGCTGGCATTGTCGGCAGAAGGCGCGAAGGTCGGGCTGCTCGATGCCGATATATATGGCCCCAGTCAGCCACGCATGATGGGATTGTCTGGCAAGCCGGAGTCGACTGACGGCAAATCCATTGAACCGATGTGTAACTACGGCATAGAGACAATGTCTATTGGTTATCTGATCGATGAAGAGACGCCGATGATCTGGCGTGGCCCCATGGTGACTCAGGCACTTGAGCAGCTGCTCAATGAAACCAACTGGGATGATCTTGATTATCTGGTCATCGATCTGCCGCCGGGCACTGGTGATACGCAGTTGACGTTATCGCAAAAGGTGCCGGTGAGCGGTGCGATCATCGTTACTACCCCGCAGGACATCGCTCTGCTTGATGCGCGCAAGGGCTTAAAAATGTTCGAGAAGGTTGAAGTACCTATTCTGGGTGTGGTCGAAAACATGAGTACGCATGTTTGCAGCCAGTGTGGTCACGAAGAGCCCATCTTTGGTGAAGGTGGTGGCGAGAGCATGGCGAAGGATTTTGATATTACCCTGCTGGGCTCGGTACCTCTGGACATGTCTATTCGCGTGCAGGTTGATGGTGGCAAGCCAAGCGTGGTGAGTGATCCGGACGGTGCAATTGCGCAGAGCTATCGGGAGATTGCGCGCAAGGCGGCGGCATCGCTCGCCGGTCGGGCCAAGGACTACAGTGCCAAGTTTCCGAACATTGTTATTCAGTCAACGTAGGGCAGGTTGGCATGGCTATAAAATCCGATCGCTGGATTCGCGAGACATCGCAGCAGCATGGCATGATCGAACCGTTTGAAGCCGGGCAGGTACGAGATTCTGATGCTGGCAAAATAATCTCGTACGGCACCTCGAGCTACGGTTACGACGTGCGCTGTTCGGATGAATTCAAAATATTCACCAATATCAATCATGCGATAGTTGATCCGAAAAACTTCGATACCGACAGCTTTGTTGATGTAAAGAGTGATGTCTGCATTATTCCTCCCAATTCTTTTGCGCTGGCCCGGACCGTCGAATACTTTCGAATTCCCCGCAGTGTGTTGACCGTGTGCCTCGGCAAATCAACCTACGCGCGGTGCGGAATAATTGTCAACGTCACACCGCTGGAACCTGAGTGGGAAGGCCATGTGACGCTTGAATTTTCAAATACGACACCGCTACCGGCAAAAATTTATGCCAATGAAGGTGTTGCTCAGATGTTGTTTTTTGAATCAGACGAGGTATGTGAAACAAGTTACGCTGATCGTGCAGGTAAATATCAGGGTCAGCGTGGGGTCACTCTGCCGAAAACCTAGATCGCCATAAGGAAAGCCTGGCAATTGATTTCCCGCAGTGGGCGCGGGGTCGATTGAAGCGTTCTGAAGAATGTGGAAGAATCAAAGAAAAAGAGAATCTCCCGGTTCCACCAATGATCGATGCTGATGGCTTCAGACCCAACGTAGGAATTGTTCTTAGCAATAGCAAGGGCATGGTGTTCTGGGCGCGTCGTACGGGTAAGGATTCCTGGCAATTTCCGCAAGGTGGTATCAAGCACAAAGAGACCCCCGAGCAGGCAATGTATCGCGAGCTGGATGAAGAGACTGGCCTGAGCCCCGAAGATGTAGAGATTATGGGCTGTACCAGAAACTGGCTTCGCTATCGATTGCCTTCACGTTACATCCGCAAGCACCAAAGTCCGCTGTGTATCGGCCAGAAGCAAATTTGGTACATGTTGCGGCTGGTCGGTGATGAGTCAAACGTTCAGCTCGATAAAAGCGATCATCCCGAATTTGATAGCTGGCGCTGGGTTGACTACTGGCTGCCGATGCAGAAGGTGATTTTCTTCAAGCGCGATGTTTATCGTGGCGCACTTGAGGAGCTGGAGCCGTTACTTAATGAGAGTACGCAGGCGACAAAGTAGGGCCTGTGCCAAGTCTGTGCCAGGTCTGTGAGATAGCTCACGTTGTCGGCGTAACACCATAAACCCCTCAGTTCAGTTATCTGCTGTTAGATTCCGGCAGGCTGGCAGTTAGCTGGCCGGTGGTTGTGTTTGCAGTACTTCCACAATTCGAGCAGCTCCCTGCGTGGCAGTCATTCTGCCGACATGTCTCCATACAATATCGCCGCTGCCATCTATCAGGAAGGTCGTCGGTGTAAATCGCACTCCTGGAAACGCATCGCTAACAACGCCATTTTTATCATGGGCTACTGAAATATTGATATCGCCTTTCTTTAAGAAAGATTCAATCTCCGAATCCTCGGAATAAGGCATAGCGATAGCCAGAACTTCGAATTCGGCTCCGCCAAATTGCGCTTGAAGATCAGACATTGCCGGAATATTTCGTTCGCTGATCGGACAATCTGGTGACCAGAAAGCGATCAGCCGGGCTTTACCTTCTGGCGCTGCCAGATTAACTTTTTGACCGGAACTGGTGGTCATGCTCACCAACGGTGCAGCACTTAATCCGGGCGTGTCTGATAGATAGAAGAGTGATGCTGCGAACAGTGTGGCTGCCAGCAGATAGGGAATTCTGAGTTTCAAAAGCGGTGGATCCTGATTCGACCGCGGGAAGTATAAGTCGCAAAAGTGAAGCACAGCATTGCGATCAATTAACGCTTTTGCCGGATCTGGGTTCTCGTAACCAGCCAATGGGTCGGTGTTGAGCGCATCTAAGCGAAAAAAACGTAAAAACTCCGCCATAAGATGCCTGATTAGAATTTATCTCTAAAGTTTGCGTCCCCTCTGGCCGTCGACGATAGGAGACGCACGCGTTTGTGCATAGTTCGGTCCTGGTTCAGGTGGATGGTGGATCTTGCACCACAGTAATCAAGGTTCACAAAAAAAGAATGGAAAAGAGCGGAGACAACCCGATGAAAAAAACGATTGCAAGTGCAGCGGTGGCAATGCTGTTGGCGTGTGGTGCTGCTGATGCTAATGACACGCTCGACTATTTGCGTGATTTCAGTCCACGTAAGGACTTTGATAAGAGGAATTTCTATCTTGGTGTAGTAGCAGGAAATACTGTTCTCGATGGGGATGATGGAGCTGGCGATGATATCGGTACATTGCACGGAACGCTCGGCTTCTTTTACAAATGGGGTATTTCGCTTGAAGGTCGATTTGGTGTCGGGTCAGATCAGCCAGCCAGTCTGATACAGGATCCGGTATCGAGTTATGGAGCAGGCATGCTGCGTTATCACTACACATGGAACGAAAACATTATGGCCTACGTCAGTGCTGGTGCAGGAATACGGCTGAACAGTGATGATATTGAGTCAGATAGTACAGCAGGTCTGGCGGCCGCTTTCGGTTTGAACCTGTTTGGTACCAAGCGTACCGCACTCAACATGGAGTTTTTCTACCTGGGCGGCAGTGAAACCAGTACATCGATGGGACTCGGCTTTCATCATTACTTTGGTGCTTACTAGCCTTTAATTTTTTGATGTTACCAATTGCCTGTAGTAGTTCGAAGAGAACAACAATGAAAAAAACAACAGCTCTATTAATGGTCGCTGCCCTTTTACTGGGTGGATGTTCTAGTCGCGATCCTGATACCGGCTCCGAAGGATCTGTAACTGACGGAACAGATTTAACTTTTGGTGCAGCAATTGACGGTGAGGGATTTGACGGTCCACTCGCAGATGCCACTGGCATCAGTGTATTCAGTGATCCGCCAACAGTACTGACAGGTGACGGCTCGCGGGCAGTAATTACCGCTTTAGTTCTTGATGACCAGAACAGAGCTATTCCCGGGCACGAGGTCAGCTTTGCCACAGATGGTGGTGCGTTGCAGAATATTCAGGCTGTAACAAACGAAGCGGGTGAAGCCATCGCAGAGCTCAACCTCCAGGGTGACTTTCGCAACAAGAGCGTGACTGTGACTGCAGCTGTCGAGGAGCAGTCGTCAGAGGTTGTTGTTGTATCACTCGGTTCGCAAATTACCATGACTGCGACTGAAGATCTGATTGTCGGGCAGACTGCTGATCTTACATTCACTTTGTTGTCAGGTGCCGGTACGCCAATTTCTAACGAGATTATTCAATTCAATTCTGAAGCTGGCAATAACTTCAGTCAGAATTCAGCGGTTACTGATTCACAGGGTGTGGCGACTGTATCAATGGGCACATCGGCTGGCCCGGATGTGATCAGTGCAATAGCACTGGAAGGCACAGTATTATCTTCAGCACCTTTAGCGGTAGCTGAAAACGTTCAGGCAATTGTAACTCCATTACGTCTGCGAGTGATCAGTAATGAGTCAGTGATTGAGACTGGCGGCAATGATCTGGCCCGTATCACCGCATTGGTGACAGATGAAAACAACCGTGTGCTGAGTGGTAAAGAAGTGTCATTCTCCTCTACTGGTGGTGTATTGCAGAATATTTCTGGTGTTTCGAATGAAGCCGGTCAGGCGACAGCTGAGTTAAGCCTTGCAGGTGACTTTCGAAACCAGGAAATTACGGTTACTGCTGAAGCGGATGATCAGTCCGGTGAGGTGCAGATTATCGCTGAAGGCAGTAAGGTGAGTGTTGCCGGACCAACAGCGTTGGTCAGTGGGGATATTGCTGAGCTTGAGATCACATTGGTTGGCGGTAACGATCAGCCGATTGTTAATGAAGTGCTTTCGATCGAGTCTAACGCTGGTAATATGATTCAACCGAGTACGGCGGTTACAGACGCCAGCGGTAAAGCAATAATCACTGTCAGTAGTGAAAGTGGCACGGATGTTATCTCTATTGCTGCTCTTGGCAGTACTGTTTCCACTGCTCATAACTTGCAGGTTGCGGCAGATGTGCTGACTGTAGATGCGGGCGCGTTTGATGATCTGCCGGTTAGTACGTTTTCACCGTTTAATGTTCAATGGACAAGCAATAGTTTTCCGGTTGTAGGTCAGATGATGCGTTTTTCTACCACAGCGGGTGTTGTACGAGCCATTGGCTCAACTGGTGCAGGTTCGAGCAGTGTTGACGTGATTACTGATTCAACTGGTTTGGCTGAAGTTGAGATTCTTTCTAACAGTGCTGGTCCTGCAACTATATCTTTCTCTGACTCTCTTGATTCTGATCCTACTTCGCAGTTTGAAGTAACCTTTGTAGCGACGGTTCCCGATGCAGTCACTCTTAGTGCAACGCCCGCAAGTGTTGCTACCGGCAATTCAAGTACTATATCTGCATTGGTGGTCGATGCCTTTGGTAACCCGGTAAGAGATACTATTGTTGAGTTCAGTAGTGCTGATCTGCGCGGTGGTTCGCTATCGCCTGTTGCTGCAATTACCGACAGCGATGGCAATGCGGCAGTAACTTTTAGTGCTGGTAACCTGCCAACTGAAATCGATGGTATTGAAATAACGGCTACTACGACTGACTTTCCGTCAGTAGCACCCGCCAACGTAAATTTGACTGTCACTGAGCGTCAGCTCAATGTGATCATCGGATTGTCCGGTTCGATAGTAGAGCAACAGTCAGATACTCGTTATAGTAAAACAGGTGTTGTTCAGGTAACTGACGGTGCCGGGCGACCAGTACCGGATGCTACGATTCAGGTTTTTCTGACACCAGATGTTTATCGCTTTGGACAGCTGGTACAAACCGATGTAGACAATGATGGCGAACCGGATGTATGGGGTCTGGTGACAACAACACGATGTGTTGCGGAAGATCAAAACGGTAACCGGGTTCTGGATGCGGGTGAGGATTCGAACGCTAACGGAATTCTCGATCCTCGTGATCCGGCTTTGATTGATGTGGATCCTGCAAACCAGCCTACCGTTATTGGTGGACAGATTACTACTGATGCGAGTGGTGCCGGGTTCTTCACTATAGTCTATCCGCAAAGCAATGCGCTTTATTTCGATGTCACTGTGACAGCGCGGGTAGAAGCACTGGGCACTGAAGCAGTTGCAGAGTTTGAGACAGGTCCTCTGCAGATGTCAGCTGCTGATGCTGTCAACCTCGAAGCTGCTCCTCCTAACGAGGTTAGCCCGTTTGGTGTAGGTCCTGCGCCAGTGCAGCCCGGGTGTGTAAATCTGAATACACTTCCATAGCAACCGCTATATTATCGCGGTACTATTGAGAAAAGCCCCGCATCAGCGGGGCGTTTATACTGGTTAAGGTGATCGTGAAAGATTGCACAAAGTTAGTCACATCATTGATTCTCTGCAGCGCATCATTTCTTGTTGGTTGTGCTGGTACTCCTCCAGATTTCAGTCAACGAACGGCTGGTGCTTCAGCTAAACAAGACCAGCTCGCAGGATGGTTGGCTGAAGATGTAAAAGCTACCAGCAGCAGTCGGATTTTAGCGCCTGTTTGTTCAAGTTCTGTAGGTCATCCGCAGCAGGGCTGGGCTATTGATGGAGGTGACTGGTGTGTCGTAGCCTGCCCGGTAAAGCCGGGTAACAGTAATCTTAACCAATGGCTGCAGGCCGATGATGGATTGCGTTGCTTCGCCACAGATCAGGATGCCACTACTCTGGTTGACACTGTATTTGAACCACAACATCTGCGACTTGATCAACAGCAATTGTTCAAAGGTTTTGACCGATCATTTGTTAATGACACTGAATGGACCTGTGTGGAACAGGAATATCAGATTGATCCCAATAACCGGGAAGGTTTCTGGGTAGATCTTGGCGTTGGGAATGTTTATCGGTTTTATAATGATGGTGTACTGATGGTTGCCAGGCCTGGATCACCAATGAAAATTGCCGGTGACTGGCGTGGTACCCAGGACCGGGGTGTTGCACTCAATGATCGCGAAGTATTCAGCTATGCCGTAAACTACGGCGGTGGTCGGTTTGATGAGTTTAAAAGCGCGACACGAAAGCAACTCTGTCGTTTCAAAGATAATCCCGGTCCCAGAGTATAGCCAGAGTATTGCCGGAATATAGACAGGGGCATAGAAAGGACCAACGCGCTTAGAGGAGCTGTGCGTGGAAAGGTCTTGTGGTTAGCAAGATCCTGCGAGATTAGAATTGCTCACCCGCTCGGTTGCAGCCCTTAGATGCGACCCCTATATTCGAAGAGAAGCATGGTCTGGTTCTGCAACTACCACCCCTTAGTTTTATTTGTACGGTTGGTTTTTTCGGCTGGATTTTCTGCTTTTGGGCTTTCCGGTCTTTTGTTATTGCGGCTTCCACATAACATAGCTGCCTGCGGCGGCGCTTTCTTCTAATAGATCGATTAGCGGTACTGCTCTGGTTTTTATACTGACGTCGTTATCAGTGTCCTCGTCTTCCTGGTTACTTTCCGCGGCCGGCAGTGAATCCAGTGCAGCTTTAAGTTTATTCAAAGCTTCCGGTACATCAGATTCTCGTATCGCACCCTCACTATTACCGCTTTGACCCATCATTTTAAGAAGTCGGGTTGCGATATTGCCAAACATAATAACGTTACCGGTACTTTCGCTGCTGAACTCAATCAACATGTTCTTTCTCCACTGAAGATATAAACCTACTTTAGCTGACCGCTGCAGCAAAGGCTAACGTAAGGGCTGCTTTGCACTGGCTGGAATAAATATTTCGTGATACCAGACTGATTCCAGCGTGGCATTAAGTCAATTATAAACGTTAGAATTTCGTTCGCGTGTAACGCTAAGTTTACGGGGTGTGATAGCGTAATTACGCAAGTTAATCATTGGCTTTGTGAACACAATTTGGGTAGAGTAAGTCGGTCGGTGGAGGCGATGCTTCACTATACCGACCCAGAATTTTTGTACCAATTGGGGGTGGGGCAGCGCTAGTCGTTGCCCCTTTTTTTTGTTCCTTATATTTGGCAATATCTATCTTTCTATAAGGGATGAGGCCACCATATTGGTTGCCACGAAGCTGATTGCATATATTTAAATACAGAAAGCGTTCAAACAAGTGATAGCCTTGCTACGGAGTATATTGAACGATCGTGCGAAGCAGGTATCGCAGTGCACGCTGCAACTTTAACGAATAAAAAACTGGCAATACAACTAGAACAGTCTTAACGCTCTCCTTTTAACAGGAACGGAACCCGGTCTTCCACAGCAAGCTGCCACGGCAGGTCTTCATTGACGATGGGCTGCCTACCATGTTTGGCGCTCGGGCTGCCGAGCGCGTTAGAGTTTTCGTTGAATATGACGTAAAGGAGGCTTATTTCTCGACATTTTTTAGTGGATAGGAAAAGTCACAACAGAATAAAGCGATCACAGCTTTTAGTCAGGCTCGAACAAATCTTCGAAAAACCAGCCGGCAAGCTCGTGCCGACCGGACAGGCCAGCCTTTTTATAAACATTCGCTGCTTGCTGTCGTACCGTTTTCTCTCTTGTTTGCCTGATGGCTGCCACTTCCCGAAAAGACAGACCTTTTATTAGTGTTAATGCAACTTCCTGTTCGCTTGGCGTTAGCTGCCATTTTTCGAATTGTTTTTGAATCACTCCGCGGTACTGGTTGCCGATTGATCTGCTGTTGCTATCAAGTTTGCCTCGAACGGATTCGAGCTGGGATTTCAGGTCCTTTAGTGCGCGTTGTTGTCTGAAATAGTCCACGCAGAACATACTGATAATGGCAGCGCTGACAAGAAACATCGCAATATCATCAAACATTCCCAGTCTTTCGCCGGTATTGAATTCGCTAACTATCTCTTCCAGGCTGAGTAACAAGACTACTGTTGCGAACATCGCGAAGACTGTGCCGCGATAAGAATCTGACTCGAACGGTAATCTCGGCATTGGTGTGCGAACTTCAGGTTAATCAACAAGATAAGCAGTATCGCACATTTGTCCAATTGGCTCAGAGTGGACAAATGTACCGGATGGTGTGGTCTCTGTGTGGCATTTGTTCTCTGTTGTGGGGCGGGATCATCGTCGATAGTTCTCTCTCGCTAACGATAATGGATGAGAATTGTGTATTTAGTATGCTTGGAATTTCTGCAAAACTTCGCTGATGCACCTTTTGAAAGAAAGAGTATTCGATATTTTGATTCATGTTTCTTAAGGGTGTCGGCTGGTGCAACTGTGCTGTTATGTCTATTGGTTGCAGGCGGATGCGAAAACTTCACACCTTCACCGGTCGAGTTTGATAATGAAGATGTGGTAGCGATTGGAGATGTTTTCACGCTGGATATCAACGGCACACTCGTGACTTCATTGCCTGATACAGCGCCAGCCGTTGATGAGAAAACAGCAGAACTTGGCAGACTTCTGTTTTGGGATCCGGTGCTTTCGGGAGACCAGGATGTGGCTTGTGCGACTTGTCATTTGCCGTCACTCGGTTACACCGATGGTCGACCGCGCTCCATCGGGGTCGGTGGTTCAGGACGAGGACCAGATCGTGTCCGAGGGGATTTGGCAGAGGTTCCCAGGAACTCGCAGTCGCTGATCAATGTGGTGTGGAATGGAATTAACGAGGCAGGTATGTTTGATCAGCAACAAGCGCCAATGTTTTGGGACAACCGTGCTACCAGTCTAAAAGAACAGGCAATCGATCCGTTGAAGTCAGAACTTGAGATGCGTGGTTTGCGCTTTAGCGAAGATGAAATAATACCGCTTTTACTGGATCGACTAAACAATAACCCGGAATACCTGCAGTTATTTGCTGATGCTTATGGGGTGCAAAAAATTAGTGAGAGTGAATTAGCGGATGCGCTGGCAGCGTTTCAGTCAACGCTTGTGGCCAACAATGCACCGTATGATCGGTGGATGCGTGGCGATAGTTCAGCAATGAGTGCACCGCAGATATCGGGTATGCAGGAGTTTGTATTGGCGGGCTGTGCCAATTGTCATTCAGGTCCGTTGTTTTCAGATTTCAAGCTACACATACTTGGTGTCCCTGAAGCAGAGGGCCTGCCTGAGCCTGATACCGGGGATGGGCAATTCGCATTTCGTACACCCACATTGCGTCAGTTGGAATTTACAGCGCCCTATTTTCATGGTGGTCAGTTTGCCGGCCTGGGTAGTGTTATGGACTTTTATGATGAGCCTCGTGGCTCTTCCAACCCGTTTGTGAATACCGTTGATATAGACCCTGATTTTCTGGATTTACCTGAAACCGAGTTTGGCCTTGGCCGTGTTATCAGGGATTTTCTGGAGGCTTTGAATGATCCGGTATTTGATCAGTTGGTGCCTGATTCCGTACCAAGTGGCCTTGTCCCCGGTGGGCGATAGCAGACGGCTACATCATTGCGACTCTTATATATGGCTAGCATATACTGCTCAGTTATTGTGCGTGACGGCTGGCGAAGTGGCGACTAACTCCGGGTTGATATGAAATAAAAAGTGTAATGAGTTGCAGACAACGAACGGTATTGCGTCGCACATAGTTGGATTGTTTTGTACAGTTCAAAACAGTGTGTTGCCCGTTAGATTTTTTGTAACACGACGGAGTACATAATATTCTTTTAACGATGGCTTTTTCCACCGCGGCGGAGTCGGTCCAGTTCAGCCAGTTTGGTACCCAGTTCTGTCTCTTCACCGGGCAGCTTCAACATTGCTTCAAACAATAGTACAAGTGCTTTACTTGTAAGGCCGCGAGGTCTTAGTTCAGAATCTACTGCAGCCCGGATGGCGGTGCCCTCGGTCACTGCTGACAGGATCGCTACGAACTCCTCCGCATTCATACCACCTGCGGGGGTAATGCCTGCATCGGCTAGTTGATCTAGCAGCGCGTTCCAGGCTACAAGGTGCGCAGAATCAAAGTAGCGGTAAAGTTCTTTGAGCTGATCTCTCGATGGTTGATCACTTGATGAAGACAGAGCCCAAATGGCCATTTGGGCTCTCAGTAACTCGTCAGCATCGTGGTATGCGTCGTCGGCTGCTCCGATTCGCTCAATCGAGTCTTTCAAATCCACTTCGCTATTGAGAAGATCGGCCACCGCACGGTTGGCGTCCTGGATAACGAAACTGTTTTCATCAGGTGTGAGGGCAAAGGCTATCAGTTCCTGTGTTAACCCCCGCTTGCCACCAAAATCGCGGCTGATATCACCCTTATCAATATTGGTGTCGTTGTGGAGCTCGTCCAGGGTGAGGCCCTTCATCCACTCGATCTGGGCTTGGACCAACCGCTTAACAGCAGCTTCCAGAACCACCCTTTTTCTGGATTCCTTGCTCGATTCGTCGCTGGTATCTTTTTTAGACTCTGACGCGTCGGCTGATTGAGGTTCTTGAATCAATTGAGACTCTATTGAAGTGTTGTTGTCGATTTTTTTGTGTCAACCATCGATAGTAAAGCCCTTGCGCACGAGATTAGTTTTATACCCAACATCCCCCAACGACTGTTGGGAGTATCTCGTGTTAAAAATTTTAGCTCGCGAGGTTTGGTTTCAAACGCAAATATCCGGGGGAGCTTAGGAGTCCAAAGAGTAAGCCTTCGGCTGTTATCGATTGCGATTGGCAACCTCCTATACGTGCATCGTCGCAGTGGTTTTCTAAACCCTGTGTATGACATCGAGGAACAACAACTGACCGCAATGCCATACCTGTGCTTCTTCCAATATCTGTGGATAAAAACAGTGAAGCAAGTATTAAAACTGCAAGCCCTCGGTAATGGTGCCATCGATATTAGATGCAGAATGGCAAAGTCACTTTATGACACACCGTTCGTTACCGAATCACCATGGTCTGGTTGCAGCCTGGTCAATGGTAGGTGGTCCAACCTGGTTACGCAAGTGATAGCCGTTGGACAGGATGTTCGAGAACCAGACTTGTACGCCGAAGCACTCGCATTGCGCCAAACCAGATACGAAACCCGTGGCTATATAGAGGTGGGCGCTCATTTGGAGGACAACTATGACCCGATCTCGGTTCATCTGGCCACCGTTGATCTTCGTCGGGCCGACTCGGGGAAGGCAAACTATGTGACCGGATATTTTCGATTGATAATTGATAACGGCCCGATGCTTCCTGTGGCTGAGCTTTCGCCAGAGATCCATTCAGATGGGTTGTGTGTTGAGGTTTCGAAGTATGTGGTGCAGCCAGAGGCTACAAGGCCTTCACATGCAATTGCCCAGCTTGAGGCCTGTTTGTATTCAATAGAGCAGTTGGGGTGTCCAACCTTTGCAGTGGTATCGAAGGCGTTCACCCGACTATTAGAGAAACGGAAAGTGGACCTGCGAGAAATCGGACCCGCGGTCACGATGTCTCAATATGGTGATGAAGAAAATCAGCCGATACAAATTTCAAATCAGCGGGTTTGGTCTGGTTGGAAGGGACGAACTATCGGGCTAAACGCCGACATGGTTGCATAGAGGACAAATAAATTATGACTGCACTTTTAAGTAATACTCTGAGTTCAAAGCCGATTATAAGAAAGCAGGACTTATCGAGTTTGGGTTGGCGTGACGCTCATCAACAGACAGGTATTTACCAACAGAAGATTGCAGTTGCCGGTGTAGGTGGTGCCGGCGGCGCATGTCTTGAGCTCCTTGCCCGCGAAGGTGTGTCTTCTTTTTCTATCGCCGACCCAGATGTCTTTGACACAACTAATCTGAACCGTCAGGCCGGTTCGAGCCTGGCAACAGTTGGCAAGTCCAAGGCAGCTGTTATGCAGGAGTTCGTGAAGTCGATTCACGGTGACCGCGCTGATGTGACGGTGTTTGCGGATGGTGTGTCGCTTGAAAACATGGAAGCATTCCTCGATAGCGCAACCATTGTCATCGACGCAATTGATGTGGGTAACCCGGCAATGAGCCTTGCGTTAGCTCGCGCCGCACGCCGTAAAAAGTTACCGGTATTCATGGCTGTTGAGGTTGGTCGTGGTTGCTTCGTGACTTGCTTTGACCCGGAGGCGGCGACAATGGAGCAATACTTCGGGGTAGAACCGGGGGCTAACTTTTCCGCCGATCTGGAGGTTTCGACAGCGGAGATTCTGGCTCATGTGCCTAGCTACACACCTGTCGGGTTGCTGGAAGCATTTACTGCCGGAGACTTGCCGGCAACTCCTGCAACGGCTTCGGGGGTGGCATTACTTTCGTCTTTGTTGACGATATGTATTGAGCGTTGGATCTTGGGCGATACCAATTCGCCTTCCTATATCTATCCCAATTTTTTAGTGATGGATGCAATAGATGGTTTAATCGAAGTTGCCGACCAGAAGGCTCACCTGGCCGATTGCCTGGCCCAGCTCGGTTCCAGACAGCTTGGTGGCATGGCAACCTCAGACCAGTTTGAGGTGGTCGATTAAACAGCGGTGCTAAGACCCAAAAGGGCTTGGTTTGCAAATGGTCGCAGGTCGTCAACAGGGTTTTGTAAGTTCAATTATCTCGAGGCTGGATTAGCAGTTCCAAGTATTTTGAATTACAACGATTATTGTTATTTAAAATTCACTTGATCTCTTTAAATCATATTTGTGTTTTATTGATAGTGAAATAAATTTATTTACTGTGAGTCACTACGATATGATAGAACGCAGAGATACAGAGCATGAGCTTCATGAAACACAGTTAAAGTTACAACGAATGTCTGAGTTCCTGACAATCCTCGGCCATGAGGTACGTACACCTTTAACAGCGGTTCTTACTACCTGTGAAATGATGCAAAGCGGGCTCGCCGGTTCAGTCACCGATGATCAGCTAAGTGGTATTGGTGTCATTGAAAATTGTGGCTCTCACATACTAGAGTTAATGGATGAAGTACTTGATCTGGCTAAAATAGAGTCCGGATCTGTTGAACTTGAAATTTCTAAAATCCCTGTCAAAACGCTCTGTGAATCCAGTCTGCAATTGGTTATGCAGCAGGCGAAGCAGAAAAACATTCAGCTTGTTACAAAAATTCCAGTTAACCTTTTGTCACTGCATGCAGATGAGAAGCGACTGCGGCAGATGCTGGTGAATTTACTTGATAATGCGATAAAATTTACGCCGGAGTCTGGCAAGGTAACTATAAAAGTTGATTGCTCTAATGCTCCGAATAAGCCGTCAGGTAACGGTAATTCAAACGTGCGGTTTAATGTTTTTGATACCGGAATCGGTATTCATGAATCGGAGTACGAGTCCGTGTTCAATCCTTTTGTGCAGATTCTTACTCCACAACTAGAGACTATGAAGAGCCACGGGTATGGTGGTGCCGGTGTAGGGCTGTCGCTGGTTAAGCAGTTTGCGGAACTGCATGGTGGAAATGTCGGGGTTAGTAGTAAGGTTGGCAAGGGAAGTTGCTTTTATTTCGATCTGCCGAACAAGAGCTTCTAGGAACATCTCGGGCACCGATGCTAATGGAGGAAGCCGGGGTTTAGATTACTGCTAAAAGTGTGCGGCATACACTACTGAAAATAATTTGAAAACGCACATCAATTGCAACTTAAGGAATTATTCGTGAACTTAAAATTATCTGCCTTATATTGCGTAAGTCTGCTGGCTGCATCTGCTACCGTGCAATCAGCGCGTAAACAAATCAGTATCGCTGGATCGTCTATTCATCCTCTACCGTAGACACAGAGCGTTCTGGCTAAACAAAGAACATTGGATCAAGATCACTCTATTTTGAAAGCTATTGTCATAGGTGCGCTCTGGTTTTTTGAAGAATCCCACGCCCAGGCTCTGATCAAAATATTGCCCACTGGCAGAGTAAGGGAATAAGACCAGTTGCCGGTATCCCGATCGTCAGCATCGGTGAGATCGAAACGCGCCCAGGTATCAGTCCACGTTGTACCGTCCCAGTACTGATTGGTGGTTTTATTGCGAACCATCAAGCTGTTCCCTGCAATGGCAACGTTGTCGACGGAGTTACCGTTGACAGTAACCAGGCCTGCAGTTGTTGAAGCAATGGGATCAATAGAAATAACGGGTGGCGCAGTGTCAGGTGCAATCACTGAGAAGCTGCGTGCAACTGCTTTACCCAGGTTATCAGAGGTGTCCCATGACCATGCCTTGATCAGAAAATCACCCGCTGGCAGAGTGAGAGAATAAAACCAGTTGTCATTGTCCCAATCGTCAGTATGGGTGAGATTGAAACGTACCCAGGTATCAGTCCACGTTGTACCGTCCCAGTACTGCTCGGTGGTTTTATTGCGAATCATCAAGCTGTTCCCTGCAATGGCAACGTTGTCGACGGAGTTACCGTTGACAGTAACCAGGCCTGCAGTTGTTGAAGCAATGGGATCAATAGAAATAACGGGTGGCGCAGTGTCAGGTGCAATCACTGAGAAGCTGCGTGCAACTGCTTTACCCAGGTTATCAGAGGTGTCCCATGACCATGCCTTGATCAAAAACTCACCCGCTGGCAGAGTGAGAGAATAAGACCAGTTGTCATTGTCCCAATCGTCAGTATGGGTGAGATCGAAACGCACCCAGGTATCAGTCCACGTTGTACCGTCCCAGTACTGCTCGGTGGTTCTATTGCGAACCATTAAACTGTTCCTCGCAATGGCGACATTGTCGCTGGCTGTACCGGCTATGGTTATAGAACCCGGTCTTAGAAGCTCAGACGGTCCGGCAGCAGTGGGAATGAGGGTAGTTATGGTGGGCTTCTGATTGTCGATGACAGCAAGAGGTTCGGTTTCCAGGCTTAGCGTGTAATCTGGCTTATAGTGTAGTTCGTAACTGGCGACCTCAATAAAGTATGTGCCTGGTGCAAGAGCGGTTTGTATCGTCGAAAAAAAACCTCTGCCATTGTCGTCATCAACTGCAAGCACATTCCGGTTGGTGTCATATAAGCTCAGAACTGTATTGAAGTCGTCGTCCGCTAAGCCATCAGTACTTATCGTCACAAGTAAACTTTCTGACCCTTCGATATTGAACTCTACATAGTCAATGTCGTTAATCAGAGGTAGCTGAAATGAGGAATGTAAGCTCCTGGCTTGCGTCTCGCCAACAGAAATTAAACCAGCAGAACCGATACTGTTATCAAACTCGTACAAATCGCCTTTGGATTTTGCGAGATATAATTCGGCAAAATCGTCCACCTCATTAATGATCGTTAACGGGATATCCAGAATCCATAGCGCTTCTACTACGTCTGAAAAATCAACTCTGTTCCCGGGAGTCCAATACTCAAACGCGGCTTTCCATTGGAGCGAAAACGGACCCGACATAGCTTTCTCATGGAAGGTTGAGCTATCCATATTTAAATCGGCAGTGTTATTGCCAGCGAAGTTGCCGTCGTCCAGCTTTATGTATGTCGCGTTTTCCTGTACGTAGGCTAAGTCGATTTGATTGGACATAACCTCGTTCCATCTACTGTGCTGAACTACTACAATTTTCTCAGGCGTCAAATCTATTCGCTGCTTTACATACCTTAGGACATCTGCTGTGAAATCAGCCTGTCCTCCCTCTGCAATGAAAACATAACCGCCGTTGTTTAAATAGTTGATCCAGGTGTCGCCTGCTGAAACAACACTTGCATTCCAGTCAGTAAACGCATCCAGCCAGGAGCTCGGCCCCCAAATGTCGTCCATAAGCGGAATTGATGCAGGTATGAAATCGTGCCTGTTACCATCTCCAACAGCACCGCTTATTACCAGAGGAGATAGCCCCAGTGTTTCAGACATCGAATAAGCTGCAGCTGCGGCATGACCGTCATCCTTATCCGGTGCATGATCGAAGGTAAATGAAAAGAGATCAACTCCACGGAGGTAGTTGGGCACGTTGAGTGCCTCCCGTTCGCTACCGACCTGTGCGTAAGTGGCTGGGGTGAAACTACCTAAAAGTAGCAGCAGAGATGTGAAACCTACAAGCCGAATCCGTTTCATCCGTGTTCCCTTTTAGTGAAGTGGCGGGATTGTGTACGTAAGTGATTCTGAACGCAGCGTTTTGCTCCACAATAATTGCGCTTGAAGGTTTAACAGAAAGTGGTTTTGTGCTGTATTTCTCGTATGGCTATGAACTGGTAGTCACCAGGAAAATAGATTCCGGGTTATTTGTGAGAAATGCATACATGGATGTGTATGGAATCGATATAGCAGGTGAAGTTTTTCAGGCTGCGTGTATTGAATAGATGTATGTTTGGCAAGGCATCGAATAGTGATAAGGGTTTAAAAAAATCCAAAACACAGATCCCCCGATTTCCTGTACGAGAACGCTTATTGCCGGGTGATGAAATAGAGGGCGAGGTGCAAGCAGGATGCGCCACAGGCAGGCTTCAAGGCTTGCCTGTGTAAAATGGAATGAAAGAAAGAGCGTCACAACGAGCTAGTGTGTGCATGCCGTTAATGGTCAAGTACTTGCTCATGAGTACATGACTATTTATTGTGGCCCTATGTGGGTGTTTTCAGCCTGTCACTTTAGTGCTTAAAATACCCGATCCAGCACTGTGCCAAATTTATCAGCTGGCATGAATCCGACCACTCTGGAATTTTTTTGCTCAACGCCATTGGCGTCATAAAAAATAATTGCTGGCGGTCCAAAAATTCCGAACTCTTTCAGCAGGGCTTTATCCTGATCGTCGTTTTTGGTGACATCGGCTTGTAACAGTAAGCCTTGTTTCATTTTGGCGGCGATTTTTTCATCGGTGAAGGTGAAGGCTTCCATTTCTTTGCAGCTGATGCACCAGTCGGCATAGAAGTCGAACATCACAGGTGTATTGCTGGCGCGTGCCTCTGCAAGTCTTGCATTGAGCTGATCAATGCTTTTAACTTTTTGGAAGGTGACATGTTCAGTAGCGCCGCCTCCGGCAGCATTGCCGGCAAGGCTTAAGCCCTGCATCGGTCTTAACAAAGTGCCGGTGCCGGTGGCAACACCGATCATCAGCAGGGTGCCATATACCAGTCCGGCAAACCCGAGTCCTTTACTCACTCGTCGCCAGCCGCGGGCATCAGCAGATAATGATTCAAATACTCCCATGAACATGGCAACTGTGATTAGCAGCAGTGCTGAAAGTAGCATTGTCGCCCAGGTGGGTATCACACGGTCTAGCATGTAGATTGCGAGCCCGAGTAGCATGACTCCAAAAACTGCTTTGGTGGTATCCATCCAGGCGCCGGCCTGAGGCAGGTATTTTCCGAAGGTTGTGCCAATAATCAGTAACGGCAATCCCATGCCCATGGACAGCGCAAACAAGGCGGCACCACCAAGAACTGCATCACCGGTTTGCCCTATGTAGATAAGCGCCCCAACCAATGGTGCGGTTACACAAGGGCCAACAATTAGCGCAGACAAAAATCCCATGGTGGCAACACCGGAAAAGCTGCCGCTTTTTTGTTTGTTGCTCACGTTAGATAAACGGTTCTGGATAAATTGAGGCATTTGCAGTTCGTAGAAACCGAACATTGAGAGTGAAAGCAGCACAAACAAAAATGCAAATGCAGACAGAACATAGGGATGCTGTAGCGTTGCCTGAATATTTTCACCGCTAAGGCCGACGAGCACTCCGGCAATTGTGTAAGTAAGTGCCATAGCCAGTACGTAGACAAGTGACAAACTGAATGCTCGTCCGGTGCTGATTTTGTCGCCAGAGCCAACAATGATCGACGACAGTATCGGAATCATTGGCAGCACGCACGGCGTAAAAGTGAGTAACAATCCCATGCCAAAAAACGTTGCGATGGTTAGCCATCGATTGCCGCCCTTAAGGCTGTCTGCCAGTCGATCCTGCTCTGCCTGAATTGGAACAGCGTTCTGTGCGCTTACCTGGCTGAGGACCTGATCTGTATTTTGGCCTGTACTCTGCTGGGTATTTGTAGCTGACATGCTTATCGCGCTGTCATTTTGTGTTGCATCGGTCGACTGCGAGCCTGAGTTCATCGTGCCTGCTGTGGCTACAGCCGCAATCTCTACCAGTTGGATCTCTTTGAAAATTGGTGGATAGCAAATGCCAATATCGGCGCATCCCTGGTAGCCAACCCGTACTACGGCATCTGAAGTATTACTTGCGAGTGAGATAGGCAGATCCACCGAGGTGCTGCCTCGGTAGACTTCTGACTTACCGAAGAATGCATCGTCTTCCCAAACGCCCTGTGCCATTTTTGACTGGCCCAAAACAGCTGAGTCCGGTGAAATAAGTTCGAACGAGAATCTTTTCTTATACAGGTAGTGTCCTTCCTGAATATTCCAGTTGATTGACGCAACACCATTCACTATAGAGGAGGGTTCTATAGTGAACGCAACTTCGGGGTCGAGAACTTCGTTGTCGTCGCTTTGAATGCTGAGCTGGTCAGCAAGAGTTAATCCGCCTTCTGAAGGAGATGCTGACGATGATGGAAGTGGTGAGGCCGATAGGCCGCTCGATCGATTGGATGTTATGCCCAACCCTATTGCCGGCGCGTTGTCAAAGCTGTCTTGCTTCGCTTGTGTATCGTTGAATTGCTGTAGCGGGCTTGTAGAATTCGCAGCACTTAACTGAGCTAATGCGGTGTCGTCAACAGTGACCGTGAATTCTTCGCTGTAGGGTGGATAACAGACACCGACGTCAGCGCAACCCTGTGACACAACGTTTATTTTCAGTGGTCCGGCAGCAGGGGAGTTAGCCAGTGGCGCTGCGTAGTTCAATATGCCGCGGTAGGTTTCTACTTCACCGAAAAACTGATCATCTTTTTTTACACCGTCCGGAAGCTCCAGAGCTCCAAATTCGGCGCTCTCTGAGTTTACTGAAATTTTGCTGCGGTAGACAAAATAACCGGGCGCTATGTTGATCTCAACATTTAACGCATCATCTTTGAGCGCGACCTGGGTCTGGAAGGCATCGGACGGGTCGAGTAATGGCTCTTCTTTTTTTCCACCAATGAGCGATAGCGCGCTGGCTGACAGTGCCCATAGAATACAAGCGGCCGTGACTGTAGATTTAATCAGACGTTTTTTCATGATACTAATTATTGTAACGTGCCCGTTTCGACCATAGGTTGATATTAACGTTCAAGGGTTTGCTGGAGAATCAGGCCTGTTCTTGAACTCTGTTGCTTATTATCAGCATAAATTATGACAACGAATGCCGCCAGCAGGTGATTGCCAACATATGAGCGCATGTGCGAGCGCCATACTGATGACGTCGTATTTCAGGCCTTATGGTAGAAAACCGGCATTTGCTGACTGGTAAGTAATAGTGTGTACGTGTACCGGAAGAATAGGGCATCCGTCGATTTCTTGTGGTCTGATTCAGGCTTCACGTGCTTTGAGCGCCCGATGAGGTAGGATGGTTCTGTAGACTTAATATTCGCAACTGATCAGAATTGCCGGATCGACAATCCGGCTTACTGATAAACCCATTGGAGTAGCATGGTTTTTCGAACAATCTTTTTGCTGTTTATCGCGATGCCGATACTGGAGATTTTCCTGTTGATTAAGGTCGGCAGCTCGATCGGCGCTTTGCTGACCATTGGTATCGTGATTGTGACTGCTGTGCTTGGCACTTGGATGTTGCGAGCTCAGGGTGTGTCAACTTTGAACAAGGCGCGACGAAGACTGTCCGGTGGTGAGGTGCCGGCGTTTGAAATGATGGAGGGCATGGCGCTTGGTGTCGGTGGTGCCTTGTTGTTAACCCCCGGGTTTGTCACAGACGCAATCGGATTCGCGTGTCTGATTCCTTTCACCCGTCGGTTGATGGTTAATGCCTTGTCGAAGCGTGTGACTGTTGGATCTGTTGCCGGTGGGTTCGGAGCATCGATGTCTTCAGGCTCAGGGTCAGCTGCCGGGAATAATCAGTCACCGTTCGGCAGTGCATCATCCGCGCGCAACAAGCAACAACCAAAAGCCGGGCTTGATGGTGATGTGATTGAAGGTGAATACACTCGCAAAGAATAGTTACTGTGTGGGTTGGAGCGATTGAGTGACGTGGTTTATATGCTGCTGCTTGGCCGCACCGTTGAGTCGGTAGATTTTTTCAAGCTCTGCAGCAAGCTTGCGATTGTTAATACTGAGAATAAAGTGTTCAGTTAACCATTGACAGTATTTGTATGCCAGATCATTGGCTTGCTGGTATCTTTGTTTTAGGTCAGCGCTTAACTCTTCGCGATAGCTGATTTGACAAAACAGTCGATCCAGCAAGGGTTCTATTGAATCGCGATAGCTTGTGTTAAGGGCTGCAAAGATGAATTTATCTATTTCAGCCTGTATTTCCAGATCCAGCAGACTTACCTGTCTATCTTGATGGGCGTTAAAAACCATGTATAAAAAGTGACTGACTCCTTCCAGTAAAATACAGCCGTTATCGAATATTTCGCCTGACCAGCGCGCGCAACAGGTGCTGTTATCTATGCCGTTGAGGAGTGATGGGTTTAGAAACAGGCTAATATCAAGGTTGGTTCCATCTTCACGGTACACCAGCATTTCCGGTGTTGTACCTTTGCAGTTTAACGAGCCTGTTTCTGTCTGCGCGCTGTGACAAACGAATTCGCTAATACAGTAGGGTGGTTCGATATCGTAGTGGTATTGCAGTGATTGCTGCAGGGATACCAGGAATTGAATATGCTGCGGGTCGACCGGTTGAATGTAATGGCTTGCATTTGCAGCGTGCGTGTCGAATGCCATACCTTGCTTGTGCTGAGATGATTTCATATTGCAACCACCTCTAATGTGCTTTGCTGCATTCCGGCTGCAACAATATGCCGGAGCTCCTTAGATCATCGGCGAGATCCGGGTCGCCGGTGCGCTGCCACTCATCGACTTTATGCAGTAGATTTTCAAAACTGTTGTTTTCAGATTTGGTACTTTTAATTTGCGGGCCGATGTTACTTAGTACATTCACAAAAGTTGAAAAGCGCTTTGACAGATCAGAGAAAATGACCGCCTGAGCCTGTTCCCGGTTGGTCGCGGCCGCTGTTTCGGCTAAAGTGCCGTAAGCAGTGGCACCCATCGCGGTGTAGTAGGGTAAGCCGACAACTCGCTTTTTCAGTGCCTGCGAGAACATTCCCGATATAAACATTGCGACATCACCAAGACGTTGCAGGTGCAGTCTTTTTTCATGTGCCGACTCCGCTTCGGCGGCGCGTTTGTAGTAGTCCGCCAGTGGCGTGAGCGTGCCCCGGCTGGTGTCGTGCTCAACCTGATAATCAAAGAATTTCTCGGAGCGGCTGAAAGTACAAAGCAGGTTAGTCAGATACCAGTGAGTGTGCTCAGTTAGCTCTAACTGATTCTTTTTGGATTCGCGCGAAAGAGCCTCATGGAAATAGATCTTCAAGCTCGATTCGGTATTTATTAAGCTGTTTTTCACATTGGAACACCTGCGTGGAACTGCGTTTCTGGGTGTAACGGCTTACCAGGGCAAACTCGTGCCTTGATTTCAGTGGCCAGAACGGCGCTATTTACTGTGCGATTCTGTATTTCTGCCGGTATCCTCCGCCTGGCACTGTTGGTATGGGTGCAGATTTCTTACCTGTTCCTCGAAATTCGGTTTTATTCCATTTTAATTTGCTCCAGAGCTTGAATTCGTCGACGAAATCAATACTATTAGCACTCGCTGAGGTTGAGTGCTAATACTCGCCAGCGAAACCAAATTCCCTAAACCCTTCATTACTCTAAATAAGAGAGGAGACCGGACATGAATATTCGTCCACTACACGACCGTGTGGTCGTTCGACGTATGGAAGAAGAGCGCACCAGTGCTGGTGGCATCGTAATTCCAGACTCAG
>CAZYRP010000059.1:0-26406 GCA_964649465.1 uncultured Granulosicoccaceae bacterium
AATAATGCTTGCCTTTTTACAGTGCAAACCACCGTTTAAATAGAGCTGCAACACTGGCCTTTTGGCGGCGTTTGTTTTGCACCGTTTTTGGAATACAAAAATTCCGGCCTTTTGGATCCTTGCCGTTGCAATAGTCGGCCTCGTGGATTTTTTCATCGCTTTTTTCTTTGGATTTACAAGCTCGGAAACACCGGTACAACTATTTTCATTCGATAGTCCAAATCGAGTGACAGAGTACCCCCTGGGGCTTATTCCTTTATTTTTAGTCCCGTATGCGGTAGTTGCTCATATTTTGTCAATAACTCAATATAATCGAGATCGTAAATTGGATTCGAAAGTGGTTTGAAAATGCGTGGGCGGGCTGGATAGAATCCAGATTACTTACCATTATACTCGCAAGTATTATTCTAAATTACGGTAGGTCTATAGCCTTCGTTCTTCTTTAACGAAAGAAGATCTGGAACGCTACAAAAACAACCATTCTAACTATCCTAAAAATCGCTATTTTCCGTAACTAATAGCTCCAGTCACCTACATTTATCACTAGTGATCGCGGAGTAGGCAAGGGATATTCAATGGGTAGAAATCGTTTTTCCCAGAATTGCATTATATCGGCAGATGACGCGAACAGTCATTCCTCCTCACCATCCTGATACGGATTCGCGCCCTTGAATTCAACCGCACGAAGCGTCAGCTGAATAGCAATCGGCTTTTTTTAAGCTGGGGCTTCTTGCTGGTTTGAATTTTTATTGAATTTTTCATAGACACTTCGTCAGTATTTTTTCTATTTTTAGTCCTTGTAAAAATGTGAACTGCGACACTACCGACTGACCAGGTATCCCCTTAGCGGGGCACGGGTTGTGGCTGACCGCTGAGTTTGTTGATTTTTGATCAATGCTATCTTTGTTTGTGTGAATCACTGCCACTTGCGGGTTCGTATCTAGTATAAGTTCCAGCCGTCTATTTGCTTTGGATAGCAACCCGCAGAGGTTTAGGAGATGGTAGTGTTAAACGTGAATGTAAAAAAAGTCGGTTTGATTATTGGTTTGTATTTAGGGAGCTGTGCACCAGCATGGTCTTCAAACTTAGAGGTAATGAACACCTACGATGACTTTTCGTTTGATTCTACTCGGTATAATTTTACTGAGTCAGGAGATGATTCTTCTGTTTCCATCGACAACTCGAAAATAGTGTTGACAACAGAAGTCACCACAGAGCAGGAAAATCAGAGAGCGCAGATAGATGTGTTTGGTGCGCATTCAGATTCACTTGGCGCGAAGGTAATGGTCCGTTCCGATTCGGATATTGCAAACGGCAGCCCTAAGTTCTTCTCGCTGCACTCGGCTTTTTACAACACTCTATCTGACGGAGCTTCATCTGGTAACGTTCAGTCCCAGGTGGCGTTAGGACTCAATACAGATGGTAGTGTAAGGGGCGAATATTGTTACTTTGATGCTGCCTGGTTTTGTAATAGTGTGCCAGGCTCACTCCCGTTTGATACTACTATCTCTATGTCTATTGCACTGGATCGAGCTAACAGTCGCCTTGTATTCAATATTGGCAATAGAATTTTCTACCGGGAAATCGATGGGGAGATATTCGCTCCGAGAAGTAACTTCAAGCGAATCTATGCCAATACCCGTTCCGGCACCGTTGGAGAGAAAATTGTTGTCGACGTCACTCAAGTCAGCACCGATAGCTTTACGGACAATTTGAACCTGTTTCATCCCAGAGACAATCGCATAAATGCATTTTGGGATGCGCTGAATTACAACAAGCAAATCACTCACGAGTCTGCTACTGGCCGAGTAAAGTATGTTTTTAAAGATGGAGGTGAGAATGGCAGAACTGTTATGGGGTTCAGGGCCTTGGCTGAGTATGTATCGGCAGATGTAGAGCTTTCAAGTACCGATAGCGAAGTGCCTAGCGGTGGCGTATTAGCTCTTTTACAAAATAGTCTTTTTAACGATATTTCTGACAGTGGAAATGGTAACGGTAGTGAGGGAGACTATACGGCAGATATTAGTTTGAGTATCAGGGCTGATGGTAGCTCATTCGCCTCGTTTTGTTTGAACCGAATAAGCGCTTCCGGTTCTGGAGAAAAACTCCCCGTTGGAGATAGTTCTGCCTGTCTCAAAATTGATGATGTTGTTTCCTACGACACAATACACAAGTTCGGTATTGGCTTCGACAAGCTTTTGAACCGGGTTGTTTATCGATTAGACGATCAGTTTTATTTTGCAGCTATTCCTGACAACACTTCTTATTTTCAAGTGGCCAATCCGTACAATCCTTTGGCTATAAGCTTTCGTGTATGGGGTGGGGCGAAGAAGGTGACTGGTTATCTTGATAATCTAAATACAGTAGTGCCGCTCTGCAATGGTAAATTCAACGGTGTTATTGGCAACCATATGGCGACGGTTGTTATGGCGGATGGCGATGTTCCAACCGCTGGAGATGACGTTGTTGTTGGTACTGAGGCTGCTGATACGATTAATTCACTGGACGGTCACGATCTTATTTGTGCGCAGGGTGGGGATGATCTTGTTAACAGTGGGTCAGGCTCGGACTGGGTACTTGGCGGTGACGGTGATGACACAATTTATGGTGATGCCAAGTCAGATACAATTTTTGGAGAAGACGGTAACGATAAATTGTATGGTGGCTCAAAATCAGATCGACTGTACGGTGGTAACGGTAACGACGAGCTGTATGGCGGAGATAAACATGATCTCCTCTACGGTGGTGGTGGTGACGACAGAATATTTGGGGAAGACGGCAATGATCGCATGTACGGTCAAAACGGCAACGACTACATTGTTGGAGATCTTGGCGATGATTGGGGTTACGGTGGAAAGGGAGATGACTACCTCAGTGGCGGAGACGGTGAAGACAGGTTAGACGGAGATGATACTGCACGGTTTCCGGATCTATCGGGTAATGATATTGTTTTAGGTGGAAATGGTGATGACCGGTGGCTACTGGGCGGTCCCGGCAATGATGAGGTCTATGGGCAATCTGGAAACGACCTGATTCGTGGTAATGACGGTGCAGATAAAGTCTATGGCGGTCCAGGTAACGATGTTGTCAAGGCCGACGCGGGTGATGACCTGGTCATTGACGGTGGCAATGGCACGGATACCTGTAAAACAGGTGGTGGAAACAATGTATCTCCGGTGAAATGCGAAAACTAATTACAGTGAGTTGACTGTTTCATCAAAATGAAAGACATTGCAGCCAGGTGTTGCAATGTCAAATTTGCGCAATAAAATTCATCACCTGAAGTGGTAATTAAAGGTCTTGTATCTTAGGCGAGTTGATGCAGCCTGTAGTAAAACGGGACGTATTAATAATCCATGATTATTAAAGTGTAGAAGCTTCGACTTGATCTGACATTATCGAGTTTCTGCTTAAATCAATACAATGGGTGTCTCGATAGTTGGTACCCGGTATCTACGATATCAGTTTGTATAGAAACTCGACAAAGACTGTGGTCTTCGCAGGAACAAACTGTCGAGAGGGTGTAACTACCCATAAAGCGGAGTCTGGATTATCGTCAATACCGCTCGCTGTCCATCCAGGTAGTACATTAACCAGCTTTCCATCCGATATATCTTTATCAACTATCCAGTCTGGCAGTAGCGACAAACCAATTGCAGACGTAACGCAAGCTGCAAGTGCACTGGCGTTTGAGACCCGTACTGTCGGTTCAATATCTATCTGTTCAGTTTTTCCACGTTTAGTAAACAACCAGCTGGATCGAAAAGAAGGGTACGGAAATGTTAGACAGGGGTGTTTAGCAACATCAGCTGGTCGGGTTATATTTTTCGCATTGTTCAGGTAGTCAGAAGATGCTACCAATCGATACTGAACGTCACATAGACGTCTGGCTATCAGTGAGCTATCGCTGAGTTTTCCATGTCTAACCGCAACATCAACTCGCTCAGTAACCAGGTCAGTCACCGTATCTGACAAGACTAATTCGATATTGATATCAGGATACTGATCCGTGAATTGTTTTAAATTGGGTGCCAGTACCACCTGACCAAATGAAACCGACGCTGCTACTCGCAAATTACCTGATACCACTGCATTGGCATCATTCAAGTTATCTGCGGCCGCGTCAATTTCATCTAATGCCGGGTGAATTCGATCAAGAAATCGTGAGCCAGCTTCAGTCAGGGTGACGGATCTGGTGGTGCGATTAAACAGTCGAACACCCAGAGACTGTTCCAGATTCGCTATCGCTCGAGTGACCGAGGATGGAGCCAGATTAAGTGTGGTTGCTGCGGCGGCGAAACCACCGATCTGCGCGACGGCAACAAACATTCTGAGCTGGGATATTTCCATAATTGCACATTATGCAATAAACATGTTCATTGCGAGGTATTTATTGCGCATGCGAAATTAGCCATGATTGCTCTCCGTTAATTAGGAGAAGAAAACAGATGAACAAAATTTTTGTCAGTGCGTGGTTAATATTCGCCCCGGTTACAGTAGTGCAGGCTGAACCAAAGCTTTTCACGCTGGACCTTGGACATGCTTATGTGGGATGGGAGATTGACCATTTCGGATACTCCAATACGGTTGGACAATTTCGCGAGTTTGATGGTGAGTTCTTTATTGATGAAGATCGACTCGAAAACAGCGAACTGCGCTTTACCATTCAAGCTGCCAGCATCGATAGCAATCATGTGGGAAGAGACAATCATTTGAAAGGCAGCGATTTGTTGAATGTTGAGGAGTACCCGACTATTGAATTCGTTAGTACGAGCATAACCATGGCCACTGAAAACACCGGCAGCGTTACTGGTGATCTCGACTTTATGGGTAGTCGTCTGCCGTTGTCGCTAAGCTTTGCAATCACTGGTGATGCAACGTTTGCTGAATTTTTGCCTCGCTATGATCAGCGTAGGGCTATTGGCTTTGAAGCTGACGGACGACTGGATCGAATAGCGCATGGCTTTGAAGCGCTGAATTTTCCGGGCTCCCCGATTGGACAATTCATTGATCTAAACCTGCACTTCGATTTGGTCGATTGCGATGGAGCACCAGATAACAATATCCCCTGCCAGTATGGGCGCAATGACAACCTGGAGTTTCCCAATGAGTGAGTTAAACGGTAAAACCGCACTTATTACCGGCGCGAGTCGCGGTATTGGATTAGCTATAGCGAAGTATCTGTCTGATCATGGCGTGTCTGTATCGCTTGCGGCGCGCAGTACAGATAAACTTGATCAGCATGTTCTGGACATAACTGCGCGAGGTGGCAGTGCGATCGCATTAGGGTGTGATGTAGGGGTGTATCGTGATGTTAAAAAGGCTGTAGAAAAAACTGTGAGTACATTTGGCACGCTGGATATTCTCGTAAACAACGCAGGCGTAATTGACCCTATCGCGAGAATTGCAGATAGCAACCCCGAAGTTTGGGGCGATGCCGTTGACATTAATTTTAAAGGCGTTTTTCACGGGCTGCGATCTGCCATTCCGGTTATGGAAGCACAACAAAGTGGTGTAATAGTGAATATTAGTTCTGGTGCTGCCAATAGCGCGTTGGAAGGTTGGAGCCACTATTGTTCGACAAAAGCTGCTGCTAAAAAGCTTACTGAATGTGCTTATAAAGAAGTTGGTGACAAGGGTGTGAGGGTTGTGGGTTTAAGTCCGGGAACAGTTGCGACTGATATGATGGCGGCAATAAAGTCTTCAGGCATCAATCCGGTGAGTCAACTCGACTGGTCAACACATATTCCGCCAGAGTGGGTAGCCAAAGCTGTTGTATTTCTTTGTGGAGAAGGCGGGCGTGAGTACGATGGTAAAGACTTTTCAATCAAGACCGATGAAGGTCGCAGACTTGTTGGACTGCCGGTGAGTTAGAAGATACGAGGCATTTATACAGAACTGCAGATAAAGGTTTTTACATGAATTGGTTTCTGTTGGAAAAAAGACTACAACGCGTTGCCCGGGTTTAGCACTGCCAGGGCAACCGTTAAGCGCTTTTCCATCAATAGCAGAAGAATTTCGATCCGTCGCTTTGTTGATCGTTGTTTGTGCTTCTTAGACCGAACTTTTTTTTCGCCGGGCAGGTAACTGGAATGTTGATGGTTATTGCCAGTCTGACTCACGTTCAAGTGTGATGGCGTTTGTGTTCCGTAGGTGGCAAATTAATTAAGTCAGTGAAAAAGAGTGATGTGAAGTTGAGTGTGGATCGGAACTATAAATACATACAAGCTATGTTACATATAAAATAATTCCTTCTGACAGTTCGATAGTAACGGTCTCGCCTACGTCGATACTTGTGGAATTACTTGTCTCTGAAAGCCGGGCGCGCCAGTTACTGCCTGAGTAGCGAACCATCCCGGAATTCTTTGTAACTTTTTCTGTCACTACGGCGTTGCTCCCTGTAATTCCAGTGTATTTTTCTTTTTCGCTGCCAACAATTTCATCAAACCTTTTATTGGGCGCATGCAATAAAACTGCAGAGGCGATCGAAATAAAATCGGCGGCGTATTTTAGTATCTTTCTCATAGGGCGGTGGATAGTGCAAAAAAAAGCCCCGCGAGTGCGGGGCTGATTTTAACGCTATGCAGGCTAATGCCTTTATGGTTTACATCATGCCTTTCAGAGTTTCCATCATCGGGCCGACTACCGGTTCAAGAACACCCCAGATACCTGAGTCGCCCTGAAGTTTTTCAACAACAGGCCCCAGCTTGTCCATGCCATCACCAAGGGCACCGGATACTGCAGATTTAGCGGCATCACCACCATCGGAAACCATGCTGGTTAAGCCGCCAAGAGATTCGCTGGCCTTCTCAAGGTCAGGAAGGGCAGCGGTGGCGCTATCTGCATCAGTGATGCCTTCCAGTGTACCTGTGGCTGAACCAAAGAAGTCTCCGAACTTACCAGACAGTTCACCGACCGCACCGGATGCAGCTTCAGATACTTCTGTGCCTGCACCTGAAACATCAACATCTTTGTCACCAAGGCTTTTGAAACCAAACCATGCAGCGACTGCAACCAGTAGTGGAATCAGCCATTTCCAGAAACCACCGCTTTTGCGAGGTTCTACATGTTCGGTAGAGGCTGTCGGGCGGCGTGTCGCTGTGCTGCCAGAGGATCGTGAGTCGGTAGCACTGCGAGCTGTATCGGTAGCGCTGCGAGTGGCGTTGTTAGCTGCACTGCGCGTGCTGTCTACTGCATTGCCAACCTTGTTGCCTGCTGCATCAACGCCTCTCTCTACTGCGCGACCAGCGGAACCCGCAGCACCGCGAGCCGAGTCTGCAACGTTGCCAGCAGCACCACGCGCCGAATCGGCAACATTACCTGCTGTGCGACTAGCTGATCCGGCTGCATTTCTTGTTGCGTCTGCCGCACTACCTGCAGCACCAGATACCGCTCCGGCTGCTGCTTTGCCGGCGCCTGAAACTGCTCCGGTTGCAGCACCGGCGGCATTGCTGACACCTCGGCCTGCGGCTCCTGCTGCATCCCGGGTTGCGTCTGCAGCACCACCAACGGCACTTCTTGCAGAGCCTGCCGCACCGCGCGCTGCATCACCTGCAGAACCTGCAGCGTTGCGAGCCATGTTACCTGCTGAGCTTGCAGCACCTCGCGCGGCATCACCGGCGGAACTTGCAGCTCCTCGAGCAGCATCACCGGCGGAACTTGCAGCTCCTCGAGCGGCATCACCGGCCGAACTTGCAGCACCTCGTGCGGCATTGCCTGCAGAGCTTGCAGCACCGCGTGCGGCATTGCCGGCAGAGCTTGCAGCGTTTCCTGCGGAGCTTGCTGCGCTGGAGGCGGCATTGCCTGCTCCGCGACCAACGGTTCCTGCGGCTGCAGCAACAGCACCTGTGGCTGCTGCGGCACCTGCTGCGACTTTACCGCCAGAGAAACCGCCGCCGGATGTGCGGGCTTCACCGAATCCTGCGGCTTCGAGGTGTCCTATCATGCCAGAGGGCATAGCTGCTGAGATGTTAGATCCCTGGCTTTTCAGCATGCTGGCCAGGCCGCTTGCGTTGAGTCCGTCTGCGCCTGCTTTGCGCTTAAGTTGTCCAACGACCATTGGAGTCATCAGACCAAGCAACGAACCGGCAGAGCCTTTTCCAAGCCCGGTATGGCCGGAAAGACCGGTAATCATGGTGGTAACACCTTTACTGCCAAGCAGCGAGCCAAGTCCACGAGTGCCGGATTCAATAAGTTCAGAAGATTGATTGCTGCCGATCATTGAGCCGATATTGTCTACGACAGAATCGTCTTGTCGGTTTACAAGGTTCAACAGTGCATCTGCACCATTCGCATCCTGCGCAGATTCCCCGATGCCTGCAAGCAGAGTTGGTAGCGCGCTTTCTACCGCGTTACGTGCTTTGTCAGGGCTCTCGCCCAGCAAACCACCTATCTGGCCAACCAGCTGATCGCTGACTTGTCCTTTGACCATATCCATAATATTAAATGACATACAAAACCCCTGACGTTTTATGCTGGTACCTGCGGTCAATGTTGGATTCAGGTGTAACGAATATGCAACAAAGACGACAAGCTGAAGTGATTTATTGTTGCGATTGGTCGGTCTGCAAATTGATCTAACAGTCGTTAAATCTGTGCGCAGTGACAGCTCGCAGGTGAAGGAGTGGTGCACATGGTTTTGATTGACCGAGCCTTCAACCGTGCCAGAAGTGTATCACTGATTCAGGGCTTTCTGTCGTTTTGTCCATGTAAAATACTTATACTTCGTCTCTGGCATAAGAGATTGAAAACCTGCATATTTTATGCAGCAGAAGGTTTATCGAAAGTAGATTTTACTGCGGCATCATGGGGAGATAGTCGGTATTCAAATTCGGCCGCGGTCAGGGGCTTTGAAAACAGAAAACCCTGGCCTTTCTGACAACCAAGTTTTTGCAGACAGCCAGCCTGTTCCTCTGTGTCTATGCCTTCTGCGATAACGGTGAGCCCGATAGCAGACGCAATGTCGACAGCACCTTTAACGATGGCCATGTCGCGCTCATCGTTCATCAGCTCCTGAACAAAAGACTGGTCTATTTTGACCGATGAAGCAGGCATGTTCTTCAGATATTGAAGCGATGAATAGCCGGTGCCGAAATCATCGATCGACACGTGGAAGCCATGGTTTCTGAGTTGCGCAAGCTGGTGGCGTCCTGCTTCAAGGTGCTTGATAGCCACGGTTTCGGTCAGTTCAAGGGAAATACAGTGAGGTTGAAGATTCATGTCTCGCGCAAGGGTCAGGATTTGGCTGGAAATGTCCTCTGCATCCAGTTGTCCGGCTGATAGATTGATCGACATAACAAAGTCTTTTAAGTCGTAGCGCGATTGCCAGTCCTGCAACTGCTGCAGGCTGTTTTTAATAACCCACAATCCGACTTCGTTTATGTCGCCAAACATTTCAAGTATTGGCACAAGCTCTGCGGCACCAAGATGTTCCGGTTGCTCTGCTGTCCATCGCAACAGGCACTCACAGCCGGTAATTTTACGCGTTTGCATATCGACAATTGGCTGAAAGGCGAGGTTGAATATTTCCTCAGGTGTTTTGTTTTTTAAGGTATTGATGATCTGGCGTTGCCTGCCAAGCGCTTCCTGCTGCTGATCGGATAATAAAAACACCGATCCGCGTCTGTGCAGCTTTGCCTGATACAGCGCCTGATCGCATAATTTAAACAGATCAGCTATTTCAATTGAGTCGACATGTTGTACTGCTGCACCAACCGTGCAGGTGATGTTGAGTGTATTTTTATGGTAGTGAATCGGATGGCTTATGGCCTGTTGAATTCTGTCTATAATTTGCTCGGCATTCTTTGGCGAGATGAGATCGCAAAGTACAAGTGCGTAGCGATCAGAGTCCAGTCTGCCAAGCTGATCGGCTTCTCTTAGCTCTGCCTGGATGCGATCAGCTACTTCTTTCAGCACTGCATCGCCAGCAAAGTATCCGAAGACATCGTTTATTTGTTGAAAGTGATCGAGATCAAGAATAGCGAGAGCTATAAACTCACCGGCGTTGCTGTTGGGTTTACTGCTGGGCTTACTGCTGGCCTGGTAGTCAGATAAAAACTGAGTTATTGCTTTTCTGTTAGCTGTGTCGGTTAACGGATCGCTATAGGTCAGTGTATCCAGTTGGGAGTCTCTATGTTGAAGCTCCGCCGCTACCTGGTACGATCTTTTCCTGTCAGGCAGGTAGACCAGTAGGTGATAAAGAAATATCCATAACAGCAACGCAGGTATGATCGCAAGCGTTGCAAGTTTAAGTATTTCTGAATAGGTTGCAGGCTTCGCTTCCAGTTCATCAATGACCGCACGCAATCCGCTTAAGAGGGTGCTGTTGGCCGCTGTCGGTACAGGAGTTTCCAATCCGTCGTTTGCACGGCCGCCGATTTTTTCAATCCGGTTGTTTAGTTGATAGGGTCGTTCAAAATACAGCATGGACAAACGCGGCCAGTGCGCTTCACTTACGTAGTTTTCAAATCGCTTTTGCGTGGCAATCCAGTGTAGATTCCAAAGAGTTGCGGCATCTTCAGGTGCACGGCTTTCGAGCAGAATTTTTGCAGTACTGTATTGCTGATAGGCGTTGCTAAGTCGCTCGTTGTGAAGTCGTTCTGTTTGCCATAGCAGCCGTACGATCACAGCACTGGCTAACAGCATAATCACAAGTATGATCAGCATGGACCGGTGATTGACGAGTGATCGGGTGTAGGTAAACATTTTCCAGGGTTGTGGCAGACCGGGGCCGTAGCGGGCAGGAGCTGTGGCGGGCAGTGAATCTACTGTTACTGCCAGTTCTATACCATGTGATGGTGGTTTTACAAGTAACTCGTAGCAAATAACTGGTTACCATTGCCGATCTGACGCTAAAATCCGTGTTCCGCGTTTATACCAGTTGTGGCGCTTTTACAGAGAATTTGCCTAGACACTGTCTAATAATACACCGAAGCACCGACTAGCGAGGCAGGTTGGTCAGCACTGCTTTCCATAGTTCGGTTTTCTCTTCTACGGTCAACATGGCCATTGCCGGGCTGCTCGATGGCAGGCTGACCATGGTATAGATGTCTGCCGTCTTCAGATAGGGCAACGCGAGTTTGCGAAACCATTTCTCTGCGGCTTTGCCGTTGAAAGCTATTAGCTTTATTGTCGGGTTCTGTTGCAGCAGCGTATTGAAGTCATTACTTTCGACTGAGTCTTTTGAGATGTTAGAGTCGAGACTGCCCGGTCTTTGGCAGTGTTTTAATGAATCCCAAAGTGCTATGTGGTTTTTCGCAAGCAACTGAAGCCGATGTTCGTAGGTCTCTATGCTGCCACTGAAAATTGACTGCAGGATTTTCCAGAACCCGTTCCGCGGGTGTGCATAGTACTGATTTGCATCCAGGGATGCTGTGCCCGGCATCGAGCCCAGAATCAGGCATCTGGCATTAGCCGGGGTAACAGGCTCAAAGGACTGCAGTTTGGCGCCGCTTACCAATAGTTTATGCCCTGGTCAGATCCCGATTTACATCATGAGCCTGCGGGTTCACTTAAACGCCGGAAGTAGTCTGCTGTCTGGTTATCGAAACCTTCCGGGTCTGACACACGTTGCTTTGAGCGTGTGACCTGTATTTCTTTACTGTCGTTATAGATTTGCAGCTCAAGTTGTTCGAGTTGTCTCAGCAGTAGCCTTACATCTGCTTCTATACGGCGGTCGTTTTCAGGATCGTTGCCAATTTGCAGTTGCTGCGAAAGATCATTCAGGTCTTGTCTTGATTGCTCAGACAATTCCGGAATGGTTGATTCTGTAAGCTGCTGCAGTTGCGTAATAGATTCTTCAATCAGCTGCATCTGACCGTCATTGATTGGAATGTCACCATCGCGTCGCTGACCATCAGCGGGCCCCCACTGTCCTGTGCTGCCTAAACGGGTTGAATCACCCGGGCCATTACCAGGGCTATTGGATTGTTGCGAACCGCCTTGCTGTTGGCCCTGTCCCTGTTGCTGGCCTTGTTGATCACCCTGGCCCTGTTGATCACCCTCGCCGTTACCGCGGCCATTACCTCGGGTACTGTCCAGCTGTTGCAATTCAGCCGTTTGCTGACCTTCACCATCCTGTGATTCTCCACCCTGGGCAAGCGCTTCCGAGAGAGCTTGTCTAAGCTGCTGTATGGCACGAGTAGTATCAGCGATGGTTGTTTCTGATTCGCTGTCCGTGCCGGTTTCTGCAGCGGCGAGTGAAGAGGATTCAAACAGGTCGGTTTGCAGGTTACGCAGCGCATTGTTGATTCGCTCCTCGCGAATTGCTGCCTGTGGTGCCAGGCCTTCTTCAATCATTTCACCGGCGCTTCCCATCAGCTCTGCCACTTCGCTGTTGTCGAGCTCTTCCAGTGCCTGCTGCAATCGTTCTGTGGTTAGTGGTGCCTGTTCCGCAAAGCGTTTACTCGCGTCTTCTATATCGTCGCGAATCGATTCGATTTCACGTTGCATCTGTCTTTTCTGTTCAGCCAGTCGACGTTCCTGTTCGCGATCAAGACCACTTTCAAATCTATTCTCGCGACGTGCCTCGAGAGCACGTTTCAGCGCGTCGCGCAGTTCTGCAGAAGTTTCCTGTTGCTGTTGGGTGAGCTCACGTACTGCATCAGAGGCGTCAGCGATTTCCTGCTGTAGTTGTTGTTGTCTTTCATCAGCAGTCTGTTGCAGCGACTCGCGCAGTTTGTCACTGGCGTTCTGCATTGCCTGTCGACGTTCTTCCGGTGTCATATTGGCAGCATTTTCTTCGGTGTTTCTCAGCTCCTGAATTGCCTCCTGCAAATTTTGCATGGCTTGTTGCTGAGACTCGCTGCCACCACTGTTGCCGCTCTGGCTGCCATCAGCCTGCTGTTGCTGACCGGATTGTTCTCCCGATTGTTGCTGACCCTGTTGCTGGCCTTGTTGCTGATTTTGGGACTGGCTGCCTTGCTGTCCCTGTTGGTCATTGGATGCCTGCTCTCTTTGCAGCTGTTCAAGCTCACGCTGAAGTTCTTCAAGTTCGCGTCGAAGTTTTTCCTGTTGCCAGCGTTCTGCTTCCGACAGCTGGTCTTTTTGTGCTGCCGCGTCTGCGAGCTGTTGCTGTCTGCGAGCCAGCTCTTTGAGTTTGTCAAAAGCGTCGTCTGAATTTTCCTGCTGTGCACTGGATTCGGGAACCGAGTCCGGTGTTTCGTACTGGTTTTTAGCAAGATCCATCTCAAGCTCATACATCTCAGCCATATCCTGGCTTGCGCCACCACCGCCACCGCCCCCATTACTGTTGTTTTGATTGATGGTGATGTCATTAAAAATAGATTCGGCGCGCTTCAGGTATTGCAGTGCCCGCTGCTGGTGGGTGACAGCTTCATCAAAGCTTAGTGTTGCAAGTGACTGTGCCGATGGTTGCATAGACTCTGCCGCTTCCTGCATATATTCCACAAAGCGTGCAACGTCCGGATCTTCATTTAATAACTGCCGTGCTTCGGCGCGTTGCGCAAGTTTGTTTGCCTGATCTGCCAGTGTGCTCTGCAGGTCAGAGAGCAGGGTGGCGGTATCAGACGGATCTATGATGCTCGCTTCTTTATTTTTGCTGTCACGTATCAGATTAAAAGTAGATACCAGAATCTCTTTTTGTCTTTGCGAGATTTCCTGCTCCTGTTGCTGCCCTCCGCCACCACCACCGCCGCCACCGGATTGTTGTGATTGAGTGAACCTGCGTTCAAACGGGCGTACGTCAATAAACAACATATCGGTAGAGACTGATTGCTCGCGATCTTTCGCTTCTGCGTAGTAGCTGATTAAGTCGCCGGCCAGAAGCGGGCCACCCGTTTCGCTGTAAAACTCTTCCAGCATGAACAGATGTTCAAACTGGTTTTCTTCATTGAGTTGTATTTTTTCCCATGGGCCGCCGTTAACCGAGTAATTTAATTCAACGGATTCGATAGCAAAGTCATCCTGTGCTTCCACCGCAACAGCAACTTCTTCAATCGAAGTAGCGCTCCAGTCTCCACCGGGGCGATTGAATGCAATGGTTGGCTTTGTATCTTCAGTCACTGTTATGCGGTGTTTTGCAGATAAAGGAATACCTGCAGCATCCTGGATTTCCAGCAGGCTGTACTCTCCATCTTTTTCTATTGTGATGCTGCCTTTGTATGTAGTGTCTGATATCGCTTCAGCAGCAACTTCGATTTCATCATGCAGCACGGCAGCTTTTTGCAACGGTTTGTCAGTTTCGAACGTGATGTCGATTCTGGTGCCAGCGACTGCGGTAATGGTAGTAGCATCTGCGAGTTCTGTAGACTCAAGGCCTGTCCATTCCGGATAAAAATATTCGTGAGCAATGGATGTGATCTTTGCCGGTATCACAACTTCGACGCTGGACTTTTCACTCTCTGTAAATGCTGCACTGACGTAGTAGTCAACCGGATCACTCACACCATAAAGCGTAAAAGAAAACGAACCATCTGCCTGAGGCGTCATGGCGACAGACTCCCAGTCAGCAGCTTCGTTGTTATCGCCTTTCTTTACATGCAGTTCGGCAGTAGCGGAGTCGAATCCATCGAGGGTGGCGGTAACGGACAAGCTGTCACCAATGCGAATTTTGGTATCACCGGGTGCTACCGCGATTGATCTTTCCGGCAGGATATCGCTAATAAACCAGCCCATCCAAAGTTGCTTCATGCTGGCGCGCCAGTCAAGCGGGAGGGCTGTGAACAACCAGCCTGCCAGTGCCAGCATACCTATGCTTGCGAACACCGGACCAACAACTTCAGACACTGGCATGATCTTCTTCATCGGTGCACGTGCCGCTGCTTTAGAGGCATCTTTTGCCAGCAAGCCTAAGAATGGCGAATTGACGTTGCGACGCTTCATATCGAGATAGGTATCTACACGGCCGTTAAACCCGGGTACTGCATCCTCGAGTTCATTGGCACCAGCTGAGCGCTTAAACCGTTGATACGGTTTCCATAAAATTGCAACAAACAGAATTACCGGCAGAATCACTAATAGAATGCGTGCGGGATAGTACAGCCAGTTGGAGTCTGCGAGTGTGTTTTTAAGGACCGCAGTAAACAGCGAAACGACCAGTACCGAAAATATAACAGCGGCAACAGCCGTCATTAATATGCGTAACTTATAGCGCTTTCGGAATTGCGCCAGATAGCTGTCGAACTCCGCCTGAGAGTGACGTCTGCGCCTGCTTTTGTTTCTGTTCATACGCCTAAGCTCCTCGTCGGATCCACAAGTGCCGGTGACTGTAAAATGATTCTAATAGAGCAAGCAGCAAAAGCAACGGCAGAAGCCACATCCAGAAGTTTCTCTGGCTGGTTTTTGAGGTTTCTTCCGTTTTGAGGCCTGCAGCCGAACCAGAGGTTATGTTTTGCCACTTTGTCAGTGTGTCACTATCGATACGCGTTATGTCTGACTCTTTGGAATCGCTGTTGACAGCAACAGCCTGGGTGCCAGCCGAGCTGCGCAGTTGGTAAATACCTGGTGTCTCCAGCTTGATAGAAGCACGTTTAGAAATATTGGAAAGTTCGCGCACAGGGTTGCCTTCCGGGTCTATCAGCTGGGTCCCGGCAGCTACGTTCATTGCATCACCGGTGGATCGGTAAAGTGCTGTGGTTGTATCACCACCCAGAAAACCGACCGCCTGCATAATAAAAGCCACGAACACAGATTCTGTTGGCAGGCTGGTCCATTGAGTATCGAGTGCAGTACTGAGCAACAGTATTTTGCCGGAGCCCATGCGTTTTTCGACCAATAGCGGTGATCCGTCCGACAGGTCGATAATTGTCCTGTCAGTGATTCCCGTTTGCAATGGCTGGTAGTTTATGACTGAAACTGCGCGCCAGTTTTCTGCAATCCCTGCTGTCACCTGGTGTGATTTATCGATCGCACCTACCGAGAGAGTCAGATCCTGCTTTGGAGTTGTGCTGGATAACTGACCTGCCTGCCTTAGGCCCAGCAGGGAGGCGATTTCAGTGCTGTGGGGTTTACTGCCAGTGGCAATCAACACGTTGCCGCCACTATTTACATAGTCGCGTAGCTGACTGGCCGAACGGTTAGACAGTGAGGTGGCGTCCGGGATAATGATCAGGTTTCCGGCATCTGCTACCGAGAAGCGGCTTGCATCGGTTAGCTTGGCAACAAAGCGGGGATTGGACTCAACTGCTGCCGCAACGTAAGTGTTAGCAACAGACGGTTGCGTATCGTTGGTTAGCAGTGTTATCTCTGTGCGTTCCTTTACCGGCAGCGGAATGCGCCAGTTGTCATCTTCTGTTAAACCGTCAGCCGGGCTTATGCGAAGGTTCAATTGCGCGCTGGCGTTGCTTATATCAAGATCGGTAAATCTGTGTACCGTACTCTGGTTTGCAGAAGCCGTCAGTTCAATACTTGCGATAGTTGTGTTATTCGACTCTACAATCAGTGTTCTGCTGATTGTATCTCCGTCGTTGCTACCTCCGGAGTTGCTGACTATTGCAGTCACTGTCGCCTTGTTGCCACTGGCGTGATCGAGTTTTCCGGTAACTGATGTGTTGTTGTCTGAATCGGCGGCACTTGAATACACATTGATTTTTTGAATCTTGTCTACTGCAAGCGAGGTAAAGCGTTCAGGCATCGCGCTCGCCTGAATGTCAGTAATAATATGTAACTGGTTATTGAGTCCGCTGTCTGAAACCGCTGCGGTGACTGCACTTGAAATACGACCGTAGTCGAGCCTGGTATTGCCGGCTGTTAGAGTGTTGAGCTGATTCCGGGCCGCATCTATTGAGGTGCTCTCATCCTGAGCTTGTACAAAGCGATCGGATGCAGCAATTACAACAGCCTCATCGTTACTCGATGCATTATCAAGAACATCATTGGCCAGTTCGACAGTGCGTTGCCAGCGACCGTCAAGGCTTTGGGACAGCGATGTATCAACTACAACAATATGCCGTACATCACTATTGCCAATTGTTCTAAGGCGCTCTATCACTGGTTCTGCAAAAAGCAGAGATAGCAAGGCTAAAAATAAAAAGCGCAAAAGCAGCAGGGGCCAGTAGCGGGTGCGTCTTTTTTTACTTGAAGTGCTTTGGGTCGGGTCGAGAAAACGTGTAGAGCCAAAGTCACGTTTGGGTGGATTACTCGCACTTAACCGATGCAGCCACCATGGCACTAAGGCGGCCAGCAGACCAAGTAGAAACAGAGGGGCCAGTAAACTCAAAGCAAAAGTCCATCAGTTGCAGCGCTTGCCGCAAAGCTAAAATTTATGAGGCTGGTGGTTAGCATAACCAGGTCAGCGCCTTTGTTGTCTGAGCATAAGGTACTTGTGCAGTATTTCATTCAAAGGTTCGCTGGTATCACAACTGGTGTAGTGAAAGCCATGGCGCAAAGCCTCGCTCTGCAGCTCGTCAATGTGCGCTCTAATGCGCTGCGGATATTCGTTTTGTAGAAACTCCGGCGAGACAGAGACTTCGTCACCGGTTTCCACATCTCTGAGCGAGCTCGCCGATCTAAATGCTTTGACGTGTTCTGCAGGATTGAGTTCACTCGGATCAAGCAGGTGAAATAAGGCTACTTCATGGCCGTGTTGCACCAGCGGCTGCAGCTGGCTCGACAGCTCCTGCGGGTCACAATAAAAATCTGACACAAGTATCACAATACCGCGTTTGCGAAATGTCGCGGCCAGTTGTAGTAGCTGGCTTTTAAATTCTGTTGCGTGGTTAGCTTGTGTTTTTTCAAGCAGTGCCAGCGTGCGGAACAGTGTATCCGGGTGGGCTGATGGTGGAATTCTGTCTCGCATGCTTTCATCGAACAGAGTCAGGCCGATAGCATCATGTTGCTTGCGTGCCAGATACGCCAGTGATGAACAAATAAATTTACCGTACAGAATCTTGCTGATATCGTGCGTTGAATAATCCATTGATCCACTGACATCAAGTACAAGATTAATGGTGGTATTGGTTTCACCGATAAAACGCTTTATGTAAGTTCGGTCTGTTCTCGCGTAAACGTTCCAGTCAATAAATCGCGTGTCGTCGCCATCGTTATAGGCGCGATACTCAGAAAACTCCTGACTGAAACCGAAAAACGGTGACCGGTGCATGCCGGTGAAGTAGCCTTCTACGACGGATTTTGCCACCAGCTCAAGAGAAGACAGGCGCGCCAGTACATCCGGTCGCAACAGGTTCTGCGCGCGTGACTTACTTTCTCTGGTGGTTTCTGCATTCATACAAAGTGCTTCCGGCTAATCGGTACCGATTACGAAAGAGAGTTAACAGCATCACCCAGTATGTCTTCCATGCTGACACCGTCTGATTCTGCAAAGTAGTTAAGCAATACGCGATGACGAAGCACAGGGGCTGCCAGTGCATTTATATCTTCATGTGTGACGTGGTAACGGCCATGCATAAGTGCCCGGGCCTTGGCCGATAACGTAATGAATAAAGTTGCTCTGACACTCGCACCAAATTTAACGTAGCGTTTCACAAGGTCTGATGCACGACTGTCAACCGGTCTGGTGGCGCGCACCAGATTGACTGCGTGCCTTGCTACTGACTCCGAAACAGGCACCTGTCTGACCAATTCCTGAAAACGTATTATCTGTTGTGCATCTGTGCAGGCTCTTGGCTGCGGTGTTCTGTGCTCACCGGTGAAGCGGGCAACTACTTCAAGCTCGTCATCGGCATCCAGGTAGTCGAGCAAAATGTTGAATAGAAAGCGATCGAGCTGTGCTTCCGGCAGCGGATAGGTGCCTTCAAGCTCCAGCGGGTTCTGCGTTGCCAGTACAAAAAACGGTTGCGGCAGCTGATGCAGTGTGCCGCGCACCGTTGCAGAGTTTTCCTGCATCGCTTCCAATAGCGCTGCCTGTGTTTTAGGTGGCGTTCGGTTGATTTCATCTGCAAGAAGAACGTTGGTGAAAATAGGACCGGGTACGAACGACCAGTTTTTCTGACCACTGCCATCTTCACTAATAATATCAGTACCGGTGATATCGGTCGGCATAAGATCGGGTGTGAACTGAATGCGATTATGTTGCAGGCCAAGCGCTTCTGATAGCGTTCTGACCAACAGTGTTTTAGCCGTGCCCGGCATACCAGTGATCAGACAGTGGCCGTTAACAAGCAGGGTGATCAGCAGGTGATCCACTACTTCATTCTGGCCGACAACTACCTGACCTACCTGGTGTCGAATGTTATCGAATACAAAGCGAAAGTCTTCAACGTCTCTCGCGGCCGACTCGGTCAGTGAGGGGTTGTCTGTCATGAGGAGTCTCCGGTAAGTTCCACGAGCAAGTCTTGCGCTTCTCTGAAAAACGGTGCGTATTCCAGTGCCTGAAGTACATTTCTCGTTGCACGTTTGTTGTCGTTAAGGTTTTTGTAAGCGTAGGCAATATTAAGGTGTACTTTTGATTTGTCGTGCGGGTCGAGGCCCAGCAGTGATTTGAACTCACGCAATGCTGCCCGGTTATCACCACGGTTCAGATAATCTTTACCCAGCCTTTCATGCAAATCAATGTTGTTCGGGCTCACCCAGTTTAATGATTCAAGCACTTCAGTTGCTTTGTCGGTGCGTCCCTGGTCCCGCAGTCGGTGTGCCAGTTGGTGCAGCATGTCCGGTTGGTAGCCGCCGTATTCATACCAGGTTTCCAGTTCCCTGACTGCTTTTTCCAGTTCACCGGAAGCCTCATAGGCATCGTGAAGAACAAGATAAGTGCTGCCATTTTCTGCGTATTCCGGATAAATTTCATTGGCCTGATTGGCAAGTGCCACAGCGGTTGCCCACTGCTTTGATTGCGCGGCATTGTGCATACTCGCAATCAGTTCTTTCCAGGTGTCGAACTCTTCCAGCACCTTGCCAAAGTGCAGATTAATATATTCATTGAGGTTGCGATCCAGTTCTTCAGTACTAATACCAATAACCGCACGCACAGCCTCTGTTGTGTTTTTACGTTCGTTAAACTCGACCAGCAATTCTGTTAGTTTATCGTGTCCCCAGAATTCACTGATCAGTTCGCAAATTAAACCGGCCTGCATATAGCTGACGGTGACCTGATTAGGGTAAGTCGGTCTGACAAATCCATTGTCCAGGTCTTTAACGGGCAGCAGTCTGTTCTGTTTTATAGCCTGCAGTACATTGACAGGTATATGCCTGCCGGGCAACGGACCAGTGGTCCACTCTTCGTAGACTGAGACGCCCTCTGTAAACCACCGCGGCATACGATGGTTGGATTTTTCTATCGTAAAGACGTGGGCCAGCTCATGCCAGAGCGTGCTGCCCCAGTGGAATTCTCCGGGTGGTCGGCCGGAAGGGCTGTCCATCGCCAGCAGATAGCCAAAAGTAACTCCGAGTAAACCAACACCCGGTGTGCTGACTGTTCTAACGGCAAAGTCATCGTGGTTTGGAAACAGCTCAACAATTAATGGTTCTTTTAAAGCAAAATCATAGCGCTCGGAAAATGTTTTCACTGCCTTGAGCGTTAGCTCTTCTACATAAGGTGAGAGGTATTGAGCTTCATCACGATGCAGTCGCATAACCACTGGTACCATGCTGTCGTTTGTGTCGTTCGGCAGCCTGAAAGTCGCTACGGTGTCCAGATCTCTGAAGTCATCCAGCGTGTCGAGTAACTTCAGTGTGTTAACGGTGGCGGTGTCAAAAGGGTCACCGTTGTAGGCAATCTCCAAATGTTTTTTTGCACCGGGTATATCGTTGAGACGCAACAGGTTAATGCCTAACTGAGAATGTGCACTCCAATGTGTCTCCTGTACCTCTACGGCTTTGCGCAATACTTCTACCGCTTCTCTGTAGCGATAGTTAATCAAATGGTAGTGTGCAGATACATAATAAATATCGCCATACGCCGGGCTTATTTCCAGTGCTTTGTCGATCCACTCGCTGTCCTCTTTGTCGCGCAACATATCTGCAGACGCTTTTAGCGCATAGATATCGAGTGGCAGTATGTTTTTGCTATCGGCGCTTATGAGAGCTCGGTTCAGCAGTTTGTCTGCCTCATCAAGATTACGTGTTTCGAGATGCAGCCGTGCCAGCATCAGCAGCGTTTCTATGTCATCCGGGTGTTCGGCTGAAATTTCCGACAGTAACTTGCGTGCTTCGGAGCCGGGCTGAGATAATAGTGCGGCGGCAAGACCTGTTTTCGCATGTAGAAAATCGGGATCAATTAGCAACGCTTCACGAAAAAGTGGTGCGGCGCTGCTCGGCTGGTGCGTGCTCAAAAATAGTCTGCCCCAGCGGGCGCGTACATGTGGATTGTTTGGTTGTTCCTGTGTAGCACGCCGGAATAGTTCATTGGCGGCTTTTGTATCACCGAGTGCCCAGGCAGCTTCTGCAGCAGTATGCGAAGAACTACTACTTTTCAGTGGTGTATAGCACCCGATTGCCTGTTGTATTTCACCACTGTCATAGATGCGATCACACTCAAGTAGTTGTTGGTCGCGGTTGGGATCGTACTCTTCGGCATTGCCGCTGACGGCAACTGAGAGTAGTAGCAGCACTGAGGCGGCTTTTGCACGAGATTTAATCGCACCGTTTTTGCCGCAGTGTTGCAGCCGGGTGTTGAATGGGTAGAGGGGTTTTATAGTCATCTGGATCAGTTTCCGTTGTCACCGGTTGCTTGATCAATTTGCGTTTGTACGTCTGCAATTTCCAACATCAGATTTTGCAAAGTATCGAAGTATTCGTCCTCGCTAATATCATCTTTGCGGGAGCGTAGTATGTTGACCTGGTTGGCAAGTGTTTCACGCTTTGTGAGTAGTTCTTCAGGTACTTTATCCTGCGCTGCCAGCAGATTGCCGTAGCGAGCAACCTCAAAAGATTCGGCGTTTTCTCCCTGTATTCTTGCATGCTCCGGTGCCAGTAGTTTTTCGGTTTCAAAAAAACCTTCCACTGAGCGATTAGCGTATTCGAATAATTCCATCGCACTGATGCTTTCGTTTTTGTCTGTGTCTGCAGCAGGTGTGGTGATTGCCTCAACCATATACTCGGGAAAAAGCACTGCAGTTTTCTCGCGACCGTTTTTGGTAGCAGTAATCAGTACCCGTTGGCCGGTAGTCTGGTTACCCGTGTCGATAACATCCAGCAGTGCGCCACTTGCGCTGGTTGCTGCTACCACCAGTTGCTGTTGTGCTTTAATTTTATTTAGCAGTGCCAGTAGTTCAGCATCATTGATGTCGGGGCCGGGAATATTAAATTTGTATGATTTGCCATCGAAACTGCCGTGGCCAATAAAATAAGCGGCGAACGTGTTGACATCGGTGCGGGTGGCTATGGCATCAAACAGGGCGGTGACAATTTCTTTTTTCGCAGCGCCACCACGCAGCAACATGACATCTGTCTGGGTCAGTGCAATGCGTTTGGCTTCATCGGCAATGGCGGTGGCGTACTGGTCGAATTTTTCTGTGTACTCTTCACTTCCACCAAGACCGCTGATTACCACAGTAACGTTAGCCGCCTGTGCATTGGTTAATAACACCGTGGCCAGCAGTAACGGCGCGAACAGCAAGTTTGTAAGAGATTTCATAGTCGCCCCCAGTACAGTCGCAGACCCCACTCCAGCAACTTCAGGCCGATAAGCAGCAAAAAGAACAACGGCGCATTCCAAAGTGGCAGCGATTGTTCGCGTACAATACCGCTGCGACTGGTGCGCAGGGCTTGTGCAATATCGTCAGCATTTTCAATAGTTTGATAGGTACCATTGGTGGTGCCGGCGATACGCTTTAAAAAGGTATCATTTTGCGCCAGCGCATACTGTTCGGCAGTGCCGTCTTCACGGTATATCCATTGAGTGGCTGAGCTAATTTCAGCACCGCTGGAGTCAGCGGCAGCTATATCAATTTGCCAGCTACCGGTTTGTGTTACATCGGCGGTGGCTGTATACGTGCCGGCTTCCTCCGGACTTGCGTTCAGAGTGACATTGCTTCTGGTGCCATCCGGTGCAATCAGCGTGGCTTCGACTACACCGTTTGATAACGGATCAAACTCATCGTTAAACAGTGTTGACGAAATATTGATTTGCTTTTCGTCGTTATAGATTTGTCGATCGGTACTGGTTTGAATTTGTTGCGGTGCAGCGGCTGCCAGTGATGTGAGCAGTTGACGCCAGAATGTCTCGTGGCGCTGATCTTCAAATGGCATCTGCATCTGCCAGCGCCAGGTGCCACTTGAAGCCAGCAGGTAGGTATTGCCTGTACCGTAGCGCTGATGCGTTAGCAGCGGATGGCTGTCGCCGCCGATTGATGCATTTAGCAGCACGTTAGCACCGGGCTTTACGTCACCTGTTATTTGTATATCAGCAAGCTCAGGTAGTTCGGACCATTGGCTGGCATTATCACCGCTCTCACTGACGAGTTGTGTGATCGGGGAACTGTAGCCGGCACTTGCCAGAATTGCCTTTGCGTGGGTTCTGTCAAATGTTGGCTGACCTGACTTTAAGAGCTTAACCGGCAAGGCACGTGCAACCGGGCTGGCGTGCCAGCCACCATCTGATAAGGCTTTGTCTCCCGCCAGCATCATTAGCGTACCGCCGCGTTCAGAAACATAGTCGTGCAGTAGCTGTTGTTGGGTGGCATTGAGCGACACCGCTTCAACGTTGCCAATGATCACTGCATCATAGTGATATAACTCAGATTTGTTTGATGGAAAACCGTTGGCGTGTTGCTCTGGTGAGTCAATACCCTGCCGGTAGAATTTGTTCGGTGTGGTGCGAAGTATGGTAACGAGTGAAATACCAGGTGCCTTATTAATAGCGCGCCTGATAAATTTGTATTCCCATCGTGGTTCACCTTCAAAGTAGAGGATTTTTCTCTTGCTTTCCTTCACCTGAAGCAATCGTCTGCGACTGTTGTTGCCGGGAGAAATATCACCGGCGTCAGCTTCTGCTTCAAAGCGCAGCTCCTGTATACCGGCATCTGCGGCATCTATGTCTACGCTAATCGTTGTCTGGCCGGCAGTGCCGCTCAGTTTCTTTTCTTCGATAGCAACAATATTTTCGCCCGAATATACTTTTACCCGCACGGACTCTTGTTTGCCATGCTGGACAGTAACGCGCGCTGTCTGAATTGAGCCGGGCAGCGCAACAGATGGCATTTCGACAGAAATGACCTCAGTATCGTTCGACAGGTTTATTTCACCGATGCCAATGGTATGTATAGGAACGTTATAATTTGCCAGTTTGTCCCAGAATTCGTTGTTGATTGCATTAGAGTTGTCACTGCCATCGGTAGCAATAACCACGGCGGTTAACGGATCAATGCGGGCCTGATCGAGGACGTCGAGCAGTGCTGTGCTTATATTGCTTCGTTGTTCGTTGGCAGTTGTCTCTGACAGATTTTCCGACCAGGTAACGCCAGTTCCCATGGAGCCGGTTTTTACAGCGAAGGATTTTTTTAGCTCCGGTAGTAATTCTCCGTCCAGAACCCGCAGTGCTTTTGCCAGACGGGTGGTGCCCTCAGATTCCACCTGCATACTGGCGGAAGAATCCAGTAACACAGCCACGGAATTTTCACCGGCCGTAATTGCATCAACCTTGAGTGTGGGGCGCCAGATTAGCGTCAGCAGAATTGCGGTGATTAGCGCTTGCAAAATCCACAGGGTTGATAACTTGCCGGCGCTGAGTTGTGAACGTTTGGTCCATAAACTCCAGCCGAGAAGAACGGTGGCTATAAACACCAGCGCGGCGAGAAGCCAGACACTCAACGGCGATGCAAAAGACAGGGAGCCTGCATCGAAATCTGATTTCGGATAATTAAACAGCCAATCAAACATTGCTTAGCGATTTCACTTTGGCTTACACAGTAACAGAATATGCATACTTTTAGATGGATGCATGTTGATTAACATTCACACGTGAAAGCACAGGTGGCTGGTGCTATGAATACTTTGCATGCAGTCAATATTTCTTTGTTATTGGTTGAGTCCAGTTGAGTTGGTTGCATGCAGATTCTGCCAGCTATCATTCTTCCATTGTCCTCAGTATACATTGCTAAAAAAGAGAATTTTTCTTTGCTTCGTGGGTTGTGCCGATTCGTAATGCGCTGCAATGGTGCATTTTCCACTTCTCAAGTTGATGATCCATCTTGTGCGTAGCATGTGCTCTGAATCTGACTGTAAAACGGAATACATGAACGACGGACTGACATTATTTCATTGTCCGGATGTTCAAACTGGCAGCCTGTTGACCAGGCGAATTTATTGCAATTATGCAGCCGACAATCGCTGGGTGGCAGACTGCCATGCTTTGGAGCGCATTTGTGACGATAAGAATTCTGCCGGTGGTTTGACAGGTGTAACAGAAAAGTTACATTTAGCGTAAATTTGATGGTTTTGGTGCGAGCCTGCTCAGCTTTTTTCCCTGTCGATTTAGGACAACAGTCAACCGTTTTAGTTGCGCCTTTCATCTGGCGCGACGGCATTCACTGCCAATGCAATGGCGTGAATTTTTAATGGCGATCAGACTGGAATTGAAGTTTGAGCTGTCGATTTTCGATCAATTGGTTAGTTGCGGCTAGTGAGTTGCCTGCAATTACCCCGGGCAGGTCTGGCAAAAGAGCACAACACAGCTGTTGTATAATAAAGAGCATTATTAATGATGGACAAAAAGCAGCAGATGACAAAGACGGCGATTATCGGTGGCAGTGGTGTGACAAACATGCCCGGACTCACACTGAACTACAGAGAAATGGTGAAAACTATTTATGGCGCGCCCTCAAGTCCTCTGATTCATGGCAGTATTAATGATTGCGATGTGATTTTTCTCGCACGACACGGCCGTCGGTATACTATCCCTCCGCACATGGTTAACTACCGTGCCAACATAAAAGCTTTGCAGGAAGTGGGCGTGACGCACGTGATTGCGCTGGCCGCAGTTGGCGGCATTTCTGATGAATGCACAGAGCAGTCATTGGTGGTTCCTGATCAAATTATCGATTACACCTACGATCGATCGCACACTTACCACGGTGCTAAACACGATAAGTTTGAGAATATAGATTTCACCGAGCCTTATTCAGGGCACATAAGGCAGCAATTAATCGCTTCGGCCGAAACACTAAAGTTACCGTTGATTGCCAGTGGTGTTTACGGAGCAATGCAAGGTCCGCGGCTCGAGACTGCAGCAGAGATAAAGCGCATGGAGAAAGACGGATGCACGATTGCCGGTATGACGGGTATGCCTGAAGCATCACTGGCGCGTGAACTCGGCCTTGAGTATGCCTGCTGTGCAATGGTTGTAAACCGGGCGGCTGGTAAACTGCCTACCGGCATCAATTTCAGCGAGAGAGAGAAAAATCTCAAAGGCGGAGTGGAGCACGTACAAAAGCTTATTACCGAAGTGCTGAAAAGAGGGCTTTAGCCTGCGTTATTCATAAGGATTCGGCATCCAGAGCAAATATCGCTAAACAGGTCGTTCGATCGCGCGAGGAACGTGGCTCGCCACGTGAC
>CAZYRP010000060.1:0-26117 GCA_964649465.1 uncultured Granulosicoccaceae bacterium
AACGGCTTGAACCGAATATATCGATAAGCCGAAAAGCGTCGGCACCATAGATTTTACTGAATTTTAAGCGGTGCGTAGTAGCGAGCTTCGGGCAAAGTGCCGGGAGTGGTTGCGTCTTGTATTACTCGGTTGGTGCAGCCTGATTGCTGTCAAAAAATTCCACTTTGCCACTCTCAAGACAATACTCGGCACCTACAATTTGCAAGCCATTGCTAACAGTCAGTTGTTCGAGAATCTTTGATCCATGTTGCAGGTGTGCCACGCAGGCACGCACGTTGGATCGAACAGCGGCGCGCATTAATGCTTCAGGCTGGTTGATCAGATCGGTTTCAAGCAGCGTTTCAACCGACGGACCGATTCTATTCACGATAGCGCTCAAGTTTTCAGAACGTTCTGCCGCGGGCAGTTGTAATTCGCTGATCGTCGCATTGATAGCGCCGCAATGGGTGTGACCCATAACAACAACCAATTGGGTTTTAAAGGTCTCGGCACAATACTCAACACTTGCCACTTGCGAGGGTGCCACAATATTCCCTGCTACCCGAATCACGAACAGATCACCGAGGCCCTGATCGAATACCAGCTCAGCGGGTACGCGTGAATCAGAACAGCCGAGAATAATTGCAAAAGGTTCCTGCTTAGCAACGAGTTCAGAACGTCTGCTACTGTTGCGCAGGTTGTTGTCACATGCGTCTGAAACGAATCTCCCGTTGCCTTCTTTTAAGCTTTGTAGTGCCTTTGCTGCTGAAATCATGGGGTTAATAGTTTAAGTGAACAGTAACCGGTAATAGTATGGTCTGCGGGGCTGGCTTTCAATGCGATTTGCGATTCAATACGCTAAATACTGACTGAATCCACCCGGTGGTTCGAAGTGGGTTTTACACCATTCAAGTCTTGTTGGTCCGGGCATTTTTTGTTGCGCATCCGTGTGTGCAGGGTCTCCGGGGTAGGTAAGAGTGCGGTTGTCCCCGACTTTAATAACCTTTGGCTGAATCTTATAAGTCTGTGTGCGCTTTGCGTGTTCGAGACACTCCTGCACGTTATCGAAACTGCTAATTGCGAGCAGAGACATGATCTGCGGTGGTGCAAGCACAATCTTGTTATCAGTGTAGTCTTGTAGTGCCTGTCTGGCAGTTGCCCACTGACTGTCGGTTGCTTCCGTCCCGTCGTGAACGGCGGTTTGTCCTGCCGGCAACTCTGCAATAAAAAAACGTGCATCGAACCGCTTTTTCATCATGGAGGGCTCGTTTGGTGTTATCCAGCGCGACCAGGTTTGTAACTGAGAAGGGCTGAGCCGTACCCCGGTTTCTTCGAATGTCTCTCTGCAGGCAGCTTTGAACAGTGCTGTGGCAGATTTTATATCGAGCTCTGGTTCATTAAGCAGACCACATGCATCACCCTGCAACTGATCTTGTATTGAGTCGCACTGTTCGTAATCTGTGTTGTCTACTTTGCCTCCTGGAAAAACCCAGGCACTGTTCATTACTGTGCGACTGTTGCCGCGACACAGCAAGAGCGCCTGCAATTCTTTTTTGCTTTGGCGAATCAGAATAACCGTCGCGGCGTCGGTGGGTTTTTCAGTGAGTTTTTCGTCAACCAGTTTATTCACTATTGGCGCAACTTATAGCCGGTTTTAAACATCCACCAGACAATACCCATACAGACCAAAAGAAATCCAACCACCATGAGCAGGCTGGTGCTGTGGCTGACATCGGACAACTCAAAGAAGCTCCAGCGGAAACCGCTGATAAGATATAACACAGGATTAAACAGTGATATTTTCTGCCATAGTGGTGGCAGCATATCAATGGTGTAAAAACTGCCACCGAGAAAAACCAGTGGCGTTATAACCAGCAGGGGTATTAGTTGCAGTTTCTCGAAACTGTCTGCCCACATGCCGATTATAAAACCGAACAGTGAAAACGTGACACAGGTGAGTATGAAAAAAGCCAGCATCCAGACTGGGTGGGCAATTTTTAAGTCTACGAAAAAGCTCGCGGTAATCAGTATTATTGTACCGATAATGATTGATTTGGTTGCGGCGGCACCCACGTAACCTAGTATGACTTCAAAAAAAGAGATAGGTGCTGATAGTAACTCGTAGATTGTGCCGGTGAACTTTGGAAAGTATATGCCGAATGATGCGTTGGATATGCTCTGGGTCAGCAGAGAGAGCATCATAAGTCCCGGGACTATAAAAACTCCGTATGAGACGCCGCCTTGTCCGTCGACTCCACCAACTGTTTGTATTCGTGAGCCGATTGCAGAGCCAAATACAACGAAGTACAGACAGGTCGATATAACCGGGGATGCAATACTCTGCAGCAAGGTGTTTCGCGTGCGCTGCATCTCGCTTTTGTAAATTACGCTAATGGCTTGCCAGTTCATTTTTGTACTTCAATATCTGTTTTTTCGCTGCTGACAGTGCTGTCTTTAACGAGGTTGACGAATATTTCTTCAAGTGAGCTTTGCGAAGTGTGCAAATCTTTCAATTGCAAGCCCGCAGCATTAACCGATTGCAACAGAGATGTTATTCCTGTGCGTTCGCTCTTGACGTCGTAGCTGTATGTTAAGTGAGTGCCGTTGTCTGCAAGCTGTAAATTGTACTCACGGAGTGACTCTGGAATGGTAGTTATTGGCTGGCGAATTTCTATGGTGAGCTCTTTACTGCCAAGCTTTTGCATTAATTCGGTTTTATCTTCTACCAGCAATAACTCGCCGTTGTTGATTACACCGATGCGATCAGCAATTTCTTCGGCCTCTTCTATGTAGTGCGTTGTGAGGATAATGGTGACGCCCGACTCCCTGAGTTCACTGACCAGTTTCCACATGTCTTTGCGCAGTTCAACATCGACACCTGCTGTTGGTTCATCCAGGAAAAGAATTTTGGGTTCGTGTGATAATGCTTTGCCAATGAGTACGCGTCGCTTCATGCCCCCCGATAACATCATCAGAGCAGAGTCTTTTTTATCCCACAGTGAAAGTTGCTTTAGTAGTGACTCGATGTATTCCGGGTTGGGTTTCCTGCCAAACAAGCCGCGGCTGAAGGCCAGAGTGTTAGCGACTTTTTCAAACGCTCCGAGTGTTAGCTCCTGCGGCACCAAGCCGATAAGACTGCGAGTTTTTCGATAGTCCTTAGCGATATCGAATCCGCCAACCGTGACCGAGCCGGATGTTGTGGAAACGATGCCGCAGATTGCTGAGATCAGTGTCGTTTTGCCTGCGCCATTAGGGCCGAGCAAGGCAATGATTTCACCGGCCTCAATCTCAAGACTGATATTTTTTAGTGCCTCGTGGCCTGACTGGTAAGTCTTACAGAGGTTTTTTATTGAGACGATTGGCTGCATAGCGACGGGTTGCGAACGGCTATGTGCAGTTTACCCCGAGATCACTACTGTGTGCGGCAGTATTGGCAATATTCTTTGGGGGCTGGTAGCCCCGGTTGGTCGGTATTGCCGATCTGTTGTGTTGTTAGTTTCTGGGAGCGTCGAGAATTCTGATCTTGCTCATTAAGGTCGGTCGGGAGTGAGGGCTTGCCATTTGCCTGTCTGCCGGCGAACCCGTTTGCTCTGCTGTTTGCAATTGGTTCTGCTGCAATCTCGTCAGTGTCGATTGAAGGCTTTCTATGCGCCGTTCGCTGCTTGCCAGTTGTGCACGTAGCGCGGTGTTGGCGTGGGTCGTATGTTCTGTGCCGACGGTTTTCAGAGCTTCTGACTTCAGCTCTTTAGAGGCCGTCCGTTCAGCTGGTGTATCGCTGGAAGTCCCTGTGAGAGAGACTACAGCTGCGCCCTTTGGTGCTGTTGGCTGCTGCTCACCGATCTGCTGTGCCATCGCCCGCTCAATCGGTGATTGCCTGCGATCAGTTGAGCTGCTTTTGGATCTTCCGCTTCCTTTTACTGAGTCAGGTGCAACGACGCTGGCTTTGGCTTTATTGATATTGGTGGGATGTTGGGCAACAGATACGTTTGGAACGCTTTTTAATTTTCGTGCGTTGTCGTTTAGCGACGGTTTGCCGGCTGAGTCTGCTGCGACATCCGAGGCTGGTTTTTTATCGGATCTTGCGTTAAGACTGGTATCAAGATTCAACATTGCGTGCAGCGATTCGTTGTTTTTGCTGTTGTCTTTGCGTGGCCTTGTCGGGATTTGAATTGAGGCTTCGCTGCGAACTGATGGGCTCTGAGTTTTTGCAGCTGTCTGGTACTTAGACGGTTTAGTCAATGAGGGCTTACGGTTGGCTGCGGTGTGTAACGGTGATTCCTTTTCAGCGGAAGCTTTAACGCTGGCTTTGGTCGTTGCACCGGCACCAGTTGCGCTCGGTGTTGCTTGTCCGGTTCTGGCAGATAACCCGGGATTGCCAGTGTCAGAGCCGATGCTGGAGTCGGCAGGGGCAGCTTTCTGGTGTTTTACCTCCAGGTGATTGATGCCGGCAGGCTTTGAGCCATGGTCTGTCTTCCTGGTAGCTCGGTTCTCGGAGGAGGTCTCAGAGTGCGGTGTGCTTGATGAAGAGGCGTCTTTGTTAACCGCAACCGTTACATCACCGGATGCGTGTCGCACCTGTTGTGATGAGGTGACAGGTGCTTGCTTTGAATTTGTCTGTGCAGTCGGTTCGGGTTGAGATTTTGCTACTGAGTTTCGCACCGAATTTTTTGCGTTGCGTCTGTCAAGTTGGTGGATGTTTTTGACTGAAGGTGAGGTCGCTGCCTTTTTTTGTATTGCAGCACTCGGGGTCGTCGATTGGAGTCCGGTTTTACCCGTTTGGTGTTCGACCGTGTTATTAATTTCAGGTTTATTTCTTTCGGGTTTATTGTTTTCGAGCTTGCTGCCTATAGATCGATTTTGGTCAGGTTGGTATTGACACGACTGAGTTTCGTTTGTGTTGCGAGTAACCACTTGCTCGCCATTTTGATGTTCGAATTTTTTACCGGCGGCAGCAGGTTTTTTAAAGCCCCACTCAACAACAAGCCACCAAATGCAAATTATTAACAACAGTATAAGAGTGGCTGCGATTACTGGTGTTGCGTTGGCTTCGAGCATGCAGAGTCCGGTGTAGAAGTATCAGTTTGAAAGTGAATCATACCGCTGTGACATCAAGGTGTTGGCAAGTAACTCCGTATTGTAACCAGCAGGACTGAACTGATGTTTTTATCTTTGCATTGAGTGGTGCAGGGGGCTGGTTGTAGTTTGTTTTTTCGCCACTCTCAACGGTTGTGCACAGCATGCTGAAACATCAATTGAAACTCCGTTTTAGAGCGCTTTTATGGATGTCGGATGTGGACGAAGGATGAAGTTATCCACAGCATTGCCTCAAGTATTTAATCTCTATAATTAAATTTCTGTAATGAAATGTGAGTCTCGAATTGATCTGATAATTATTTTGTCGGAATCAATTTAACTCTGGCAGCAGAACAGATGGAGATTCCCGTAAAGTACTTTGACCGTTTTTAGTCAGGGGCGTTTGTGTGTGTGTCCGTTTCCGGTGCGCTTGCCTGAGGGTTTATTGCCGGAGGTCTGCTTGCCGCCTTTGCTTGCAGTGGGTCGGTTGCCTGATGCTGCAGGCCTGCCAGATGTGCCATAGCTGCGCCTGGGTTTATTGGTTTTCTTGCCACTTTGGTCTGAGCTTGCGCCTGCACGCGGTGGTAAGCCGGTGTGCTGCGTTAGCAAGGTGCCGGAATCAGGTTGCTTGTTGCGGTTTTTCTTGCGATGAGCACGGTAGCTTCCGGGCTCCGGTTGCCAATGTGGTATCAGGTGCTTTTTGCCATTGCCAATTAAGTCTGCACGGCCCATACTTTTTAATGCTTCGCGAAGCATTGGCCAATTGTCAGGGTCGTGGTAGCGCAAAAAAGCTTTGTGCAATCGACGCTGTTTAGTGTTTTTTGCGATCGGCACTTCATCGCTTTTACGACCGATTTTTGCCAGTGGGTTTTTTCCGGAGTGATACATTGCGGTCGCTGTTGCCATCGGTGACGGATAAAAATTCTGCACCTGATCTGCGCGGAAACCATTGCGCTTGAGCCACACGGCAAGGTTCATCATGTCTTCGTCAGTGGTACCCGGGTGTGCCGCAATAAAGTACGGAATCAGGTACTGTTCCTTGCCAGCCTTTTTTGAGTACTCTTCAAACAACTGTTTGAATTTTTCGTAGGTACCAATGCCGGGCTTCATCATTTTGTCCAGCGGGCCGCGTTCGGTATGCTCGGGTGCAATCTTCAGGTAACCACCAACATGGTGAGTTACCAGTTCTTCCACATATTCCGGTGATTCAACTGCAAGGTCGTATCTGAGGCCGGAGCCAATCAGTATTTTCTTTACACCTGGCAGTGCTCTGGCGCGACGATAGAGTTTTATCAATGACGAGTGATTGGTATCGAGGTTAGGACAGATGCCGGGGTACACACAAGATGGTTTGCGACAAGCCGATTCAATGGTTTTTGATTTACAGGCAAGGCGATACATATTGGCGGTTGGTCCGCCAAGATCTGACACCACGCCGGTAAAGCCTGGCACTTTGTCGCGCATGACTTCTATTTCTCGAATAATAGAGTCTTCCGAACGGCTTTGAATGATTCTGCCTTCGTGCTCGGTGATAGAGCAGAATGTGCAGCCACCAAAACACCCGCGCATGATGTTAACCGAGAAGCGAATCATTTCATAAGCGGGTATGCGTGCGTCACCATAAGACGGGTGCGGAACTCTTGCATACTGCAGATCGAACACATAATCCATTTCTTCTGTGCTTAGCGGTATCGGTGGTGTGTTCAGCCACAGTTCTCTGTTGCCGTGGCGTTGAATCAGTGCGCGCGCGTTACCGGGGTTTGTCTCAAGGTGAAGCACGCGGTTCGCATGTGCATACAAGACAGGATCTTTCTTAACCTGTTCATAGTCCGGCAAGCGGATAGCTGCCCGGTTACGGAGTTCTGTGTTTCGTTGTATGCGTTGATCTTTGGTGAGTTCAGATTTCTTTTTAAATTGCAGCGTTATATCGCGGTCTTTAGTTTTGCTCAGGGTATCTTTGTTCGGGTCATCGCACTTATTAGAATTCTTGTCAGAATTCTGATCAGTTGCCTCATAAGGATTGATGTGTTTATCAATTTTACCCGGTGTATCAATGCTGCTTGAATCTATGACTTTCAGATCTGCGGGCAGAGTGCTGGTCATAAAGGCCGTACCGCGAACATCGGTAATATCTTTAACCGCTTCACCAGCTGCTACTCGATGAGCGATCTCAACCAGTGCTCTCTCAGCGTTACCGTATAAAAGGATGTCCGCCTTTGCGTCTACCAGGATTGATCGTCGGACTTTGTCCTGCCAGTAGTCGTAGTGTGCGATTCTTCTAAGAGAGGCTTCTATTCCGCCTAGTACAATTTGCGAGTCGGTATATGCCTCACGACAGCGTTGTGCAAAAACCAGAGAACAACGATCGGGTCTTTGGCCGCCGATATCGTCAGGTGAGTACGCATCATCACTGCGGATTTTTCGATCAGCCGTATAGCGGTTGATCATTGAGTCCATATTGCCGGCTGTTACCCCGAAGAACAGATTTGGCTTGCCGAGCGCTTTGAACGGTTCTGCACTGTCCCATTTAGGTTGCGCGATAATACCGACGCGAAAACCCTGTGCTTCGAGCAGGCGCCCGATGATTGCCATGCCAAAACTCGGGTGATCGACATAGGCATCACCGGTGACAATGATGATGTCGCAGCTGTCCCAGCCGAGAGTATCCATTTCTGCACGCGACATCGGTAAAAACGGCGCTGTGCCGAAGCATTCAGCCCAATAGCGCGGGTAGGCGTAAAGTTCTCTCGGGGATCTGGCGGCAATGGCAGATTTTGCTGCAGGCATGGGGTTCTCGCTGCGCGATCATATGCACCACTTTTGTGGGTGCTAAACAGCAGTATTGTACAACAATGCGCAGCACTAAGCGTTGGCAGCAGATTATTTACAACTTTTTGGCGACAATTTGTGGTTTGTGTCCGTAACCCGGGGTGATTTGATTGCTGGTAAAGAACTGCGGGACGGTGAAATCACCGTGCGCGTCAGTTCAGCTTAGAGGCAGGCTCTGTTGCAGACATTTTGTCATACGGACGGCATCTTCTTTTCGCTGGTAATAGCCAGCAACCTTCTCAGTTTCCCGATAACCATGACGGCTGTAAAACAGACGCGCGTGTTCGTTGGATTCACGTACTTCGAGCTGACAGCACTCAAGACCTGCTGTAACTGCACATTGCTCGAGCCAGTTGAGCACCCTATGGCCGACACCGGAAGAACGCCAGGTGGCGTCGACACCCAGCAGATTCAGGTGCGCTTTGCTGTATCCATAATACATAACACCAAAGCCAATCACGTCAGACTCGTTTTTTGCTGTGACGACGTTAATGTCTGGTGACATAACGCAACGGCCGATTCTTTCTGGCGTCCAGCTCCACTGCAAACCTTGCTCGATGATATCGCGGGACATTGTAGCGATGCTGTAGGCGTCGTTGATGTGCGCAAGAGTGATGCTTGTTTGTCTGGTATCCATCCGTGTAATTCTCTGCACGTTAGGGCTCTGATGCCGTTTCTTGTGATGCCTTTGAACCGGTATCGACGAAGTTAGATTTTAATTTGACGGATTTTTCGAAGCAGTTCAAATTTTTCGTTGTGAATCTGTCACTCTGGCGTCGCCTGTGAGCGGTGTGGTCACATTCGAAAAGTTCACATTTCCGGCATTGGCCTTCAGCTGAGTGGTTGCGTTGTGATGCCCGAGGTATCGGCTTATCTGTCTGGTGAGTACTCTGTTTGAGGCCGTAACCGCCTTGCCCGGTGCTCTGACCATTCCCTTTCAAGTGAACCTCATCACTAATTCCACAGCTAATAACGTCAATATATTGACTAATTGGTTTCAGAATTGATACAGTCCGCTGCATCTATCGCACTGGTTGCGATGCCGCTAAATCGGAGTGAAATAAAATGAGACTTTGGAACTGTATTACCCGGATCACTTTTGTAGGTGCCGCACTACTGTCTCTGTCTTCTGTGGCTCATGCTGGCAAATTCGGTGTGCGGGTACTGGATGCCAATACCGGCTTGCCGGTTGCCAATGCATCGGTTTGTCTCGGTACTGCGGCTGATAGAAATTTGTATGGCACTGGTTTGACATCCTACACCGGTGTTGCCCTGTATGATGATGTGCCTTCGTCTACTGTTTTAATTACGGTATCAAAGAAAAATTATCGTGGAATTGCACTGAGCAATCCGGCAACACGAGACAATGTCATAGCTGATGTTGTCGTAACCGAAGGTATTTCGAGTAGAAAGTGCAGGGCGCTTAAATATGTCGACTTAAAGCCCGGTATCACAAACGGCAAGTACAAAGATGACTGGCCGCTGGAAATAACCAACCTCTCTTATTTTCCCAGTGGCAACGACGGCTTTGCTTTTCTGTCATACACCAACGGTAAGCCAACTCACTATCGCGTAAGTACTGATCCGGAATTTAAAGATGCAGAGTGGTTGGTATATAGTGACGTTTTGCAGTATTCACCAATCAGTACTGATGTGGGTAAAGGTAAGCTTTATTTTCAGTTGCGCAAGGAAGTTAAGGCAAGTGGTGGTGTAATGGAAGCGTTTTCTAAAGTGGTAAGTCAGCCGGTAAATATTTAACGCAGTAAAAATCTAACATGTGCTCTGGTTGTGTTTAAGAGTTTACATCGGGCCTGGTCGAGTTTCGGTCAGGCTCTTTTTATTTGAGCCTATTGAAAGCGACAGTGCAGGACGTCTGGTTATCACGAATTAGTTAGTGCTTTTAAGTGATTCAATTTCCTCTTGCGACAGAGAGCGTGCATCCGTTTCTATCATTACTGGTATACCGTCATTGATTGGGTATGCTAGTCCTGCCTGCTTGCTCCACAGTTCGTTATCTACCTGAATCAGCTTTCCTTTGGTGACCGGGCAGACAAGAATGTCGAGTATTCTTCTGTCTAGCTTCACATGTTATTCCTTAAGCTCTCAAGCTTGGCTGGTTAGTATGGATGGAGGGTTTGGCTGGTCGGCTTAGTTAGTCGGGGATACGCCAAGTCGTTGCAATAATTCTGTGCTGGTTGTTGTGTACTGTAAATGCAGTGGCTTGTCGGGACGCAGTTTTGCGGTTGCCGAGTATGCTGCAAGCGTTGCCTCGTGAAAGCCGCATAATATCAGCTTTCTTTTTGCCGGATAACTATTGATATCGCCGACCGCATAAATATTGCGGGTACCGGTTTCAAAGTGCTCTGTGTCTACCGGTATGTGTCGGGCTTCAGTGCTCACACCCCAGGACGTTACATCACTTTGCTTTGGAGAGTTTCCCTGGTGTACCAGTAGTTGGTCAGCCTTGTGTGTGGTGATGTTGTCAGCGCTCTGTTGTACCGTTATCTGCTCAAGTCGCGCATCACCTGCAAAGTCAGTAAGTTTGCCTTTGATTTGTTGAATAGCATTGCGGTTTACATGAGCTGATAATTGCTCAAGACTGCTTTCAGAGGCGTCTAGTCTTCTCTTGCGATGCAGGAATAACACATTCGCAGCAGTTGAGCTTGCACTGACTGCCGCATCTACCGCTGCCTGGCCATCCCCAATAACCACCACAGATTTGTCTCTGATTAGAGAGGTGTCTGTAACTCCGTAGTGTACTTGCGAGCCTTCAAACTGCTCGAGGCCTTTGGTTCTGAGCTTGACGGGTGTGAAAGCTCCGGCACCGGTAGCAAGAAAAACATACTGTGCTGTGAATGTGCTGCCGGTTTGGGTGGTTGCCCGATAGCCACCGTTATGTTGTACAAGTGTCTCGACTGTTTGCTGGTAGTGGATTGCGGCACTAAATGGTTCGATCTGTTTTTCCAGCTGCCCAATGAAGTTGGCGGCGGTGGTGTAAGCGGTGCCTGGAATATCATAAATAGGTTTGTCTGCGTACAGTTCTGTGCACTGGCCGCCAGGTCTGTCGAGTGCTTCTACAACGCAACACTCCACACCCAGCAAGCCGAGTTCGAATGCCTGGAACAACCCAATAGGTCCGGCGCCAATGATCAGTGCTTCTGTCTGTACATTTAAAGGGGTGGTATTCAAAGCGTGGTTACCGGTGAGTAGGTCTGCGCGAGTGCTATAAGCGAACTAAGCGGGATTGTATCTCAGAACTTATGCTGTGCAGGCTCCCGCTGGCAATATTCCGTTTTTGGTCTACTTTTACTGTATGTAGTGGTTCAGTTTTTTCTCAAGCACAATATTCGGGAAAGTTATTCAGAATGAGTTCTATGAATCTGCTCTGGCTGGCATCCGGCATGACAGGGCTGCTGGTTGGATGGTTACTGCGTGCAAGCGTCACGACGTCAATTCTTCGCAAAGCAGAGATCCGCGCTGCGCGGGCAGAATCACTGGCGGCTGAGAGACTTGAGCGGTTGAATGATGCGGAGGTGCAGCTGCAGCAAAGCCACGAAAATCTTGAGCTGGCGGTTGCTGAAAAATTTTCGCGGCAAAGTGCTGTTGATACAGCGAGGGCCAGGCTCCAGCAACATCAGGTTGCCGGACGACAACAAGTTGAATTGCTGGAAAAACGCAATCTTGAGCTAAAAGGACAGATTGAGGCTATTTCAGCCCGAGTGTTTGCCGATAACAGTCACCGGATGACTGAGCTTACCGAAGTTCACCTGCAGCATTTGCTCACGCCGCTGCGGGAACAAATAGGGGAGTTTAAACAGCGCGTTGAAGAGGTGTATGACAAAGAACAGAAAGATCGCTATCAGCTGAAGGCGGAAATCGGGCAGCTGAAATCTCTGAATGAACGGATTAGTGCAGATGCCATAAACCTCAGTAACGCACTGCGCGGCGATAATAAAACACTGGGTAGTTGGGGTGAGTTGATTTTAGAGCGCGTATTAGAGCGAGCAGGTCTCACCAAAGGACACGAGTACGATCGTGAAGTGTCGCTGCAAAACTCTGAAGGTTTGCGTTTAAGACCGGATGCTCTGCTGTTTTTGCCAGGTAAGAAGTCGATCATTATCGATTCCAAAGCCTCGATAAAGTTCTATGAAAAATCCCTGCATGAGGCTACTGATGCATCGTCTAAAAATAGATTTCTTCGTGAGCATGTTAAGTCGATAAAGAAGCATATTGACGGTTTGAGTGCCAAAGGATATGAAACACTTGAAGGAGTAAATTCGTTAGATTTTGTATTGATGTTTGTACCGGTGGAAGCGGCTTTGCAGGCGGCACTGGAATTTGATGATTCACTTTATTATGAGGCGTATGATCGTGATGTTGTTTTAGTTGGACCTTCATCGTTGATGGTTACCTGCAGAACTATACAAAATGTATGGCATTCCGAGCTACAAAATAAAAACTCACGGCTAATTGCAAAAAGAGCGGGGGAATTGGTAGACAGGTTTAACGGATTTGTTACAGAGATAGACAACATAGCTAAAGCACTTGAAGCGGCTGTTTTTAGTTGTGAGAACGCCAGGCGTAAGCTTTCTACCGGTCGCGGTAACCTCGCAGGTCGCGCCCAACAGCTTAAGGAGCTGGGTGCTCATTCAGGTAAAAGCGTTTTAGGTAAAGCCCAGCCTGGTAAAAGTATGGCCGCTAAAAATATGTCCGGTAAACGAATTGCCAGTAAAAACATTGCCGGTACAAATATGGCTGCCAAAATATAGCTGATAACACTGCTGCGACAAGTATGGCAGATGGCAAAGCATTGGCGGAGTAGCGTTGAAGTGCAGGGTTACTGCTTTTGGTGACCGACTCTTTCTGATCTCGGAGTGCAGTTAAACCTTTCCCGATAGCACTTGGTGAAGTGTGATTGGCTGGTGAAGCCTGCTGCAATTGATACGTCAAGAATTGGCAGACTGGTTTCCATCAACAGACGTTTAGCATGTTGCAAACGCAAGTCCATATACTTTTGCTGTGGCGTACATTCCATATGCCTTTGAAATAGTCGTTCAAGTTGTCGCTGCGATACTCCGATCTGTGCAGCAATTTCTCCGGGTGTAAGTCGGTCTTCTATATGATTCGCCATGACTCTGAAGGCCGCTGCAAGCTTGGGTGATTTTCTTGCCAGATCGGTGTGATGTGCGACTCCCTGAACATCGGTTGCCATTCGTATTCGGTCGTGGAATAACCAGGTGCAAACGTCGGTAACCACGTCATCCCCGTAGTCTTCTGCAATAAGGTGGGCCATCATATCCAACGCACCTGTGCCTCCGCAGCATGTGCTGCGATTATTTTCAATAACATACACGGAGGGATCTGCCTTGATGTCAGGGAATGCTTCTCTGAACGCATCAATGCTTTGCCAGTGGATGGTGCAGCGATGTCCCTGTAATAAACCTGCGTGAGCCAGCAGCCAGGCACCGGTACTAACGCTGCCGATGCAGGCAGTGTTTTGAGCATGATGCTGCAGCCAGCGGATGGAGTGTTCGGGCTTGTACAACTGGGTATTTACACCACCGCATACAAAGATACGATCAAACCTGTCTGAAGTGTCCGGTTTCTGATCGGGTGTAAGTGTAATACCGTTGCCGGCGTCGATTGCATGGCCGTCATCGGTCAGGAAAGTCCAGCGATACAGTTCTTTGCCTGAGGTGACGTTGGCTGCCCGGTAGGGTTCGACCGCTGAGCTGAAAGCCAGCATGGCCAACTCAGGTGTAAGTAGAAAACCTATTTCAATTGGGGAGATGCGGGCAGTCATCGTTGCTACAGTATCAATGTGACGACGAATTTACGATAAAAATATTAAGCGTGGGGTGCCTGGGTCGCGATTTGTCGTGGTCTGGATGGGCTGCGAATTAGTCAAATTCAACGCTATGTGACGCTAAGTTTTTGTTTTTTGTTGTTTTTCTGAATATTGCACATATAATTAATGCAACTGCGTGGTGCTCGTGAGGTTTTCCGCGATTACGTAGCTTGCGTTTTAATACTCCTGCTGCTCTGATCTTAAAAGCCAACCGTCTGCACGCGGTGTTCACCGCCGGTGGAAGCCGGCCATTTAGTAGATGTGCTTGTAATGTAGCGCGAGTAATATAGAGATCTGATTTACAATGTCTGAGAAGCAACAGGGAACCGTTAAGTGGTTCAACGATGAGAAAGGCTACGGCTTTATCTCAAGAGAAAGCGGTAGTGATTTATTCGTCCACTTTCGGTCAATTATCGGTGAGGGGCGCAGGACTCTGGTAGAAGGCCAGGCCGTTTCTTTTGTTGAAACTGAGGGCCAGAAAGGGCCGCAAGCCGAAGAAGTAACGCCTGAGTAGAATCATTACGCGGTAATGATTAAAGAAAACGGCCGGCATTTTGCCGGCCGTTTTTCCTTGCACGGGTAACGTGTTTACAGGGTTCGGTGTTTACCAGCAATCAGTGCTTGCTGATCCTGATGAATCGAGTGCCGCTGTTGTTCCCAATGCATTTATGGTCATTGTTGCGCACTCAGCATCGTTCGTCTGCGAGCTACCAGTAGCGGGTGTTGCTTCCAACTGGAACACGGTAGCCGTGCGTGTCACGCCGGAACTGATGCCGATGTTGTAGTTGCCGTCTGTGGAAACGGTAGTGGTTGGCGCGCAGTTAACGTAGCTGAAATTTCGCGTACGGCAACGCTCCATCTCTTGGGCTGCGGCCTGTAATGCTATCTGACCATCAGTTCGACGTGCATCAGTGAGATATTGCCCGTACATCGGCACCGCAATTGCGGACAGAATACCGATAATCGCTACGACGACCATAAGCTCTATGAGTGTGAAGCCGTTTTGTCGATTCTGCACTGCTGCTCTCCATTAACGAGTTTTTACCTGACTACTGACTTAATCGGCTGAAACAGTCGTTTGTTTAGGTTTTGCGAACTGCTATCTGTGCGCAGGATAGACGATCGCTTCACATTTCTCTGGCCTGACAATTGCGAAACATAGCCTTTGTACCCACGTGAGAAGCGCTCTCGCTGATCCATGAATTTTTCTGTACGGAACAAAGACTCTGGTGTCACCTTTGTAGAGTTGCTTGTCGTGATTGTGATCATAGGCATATTGGCAGGCTTTGCTGTGCCTCAATTCGGAGGCTTGATTAAAAAGCAGTCGCTGCTATCAGAATCACGTCGAATCACCTCTCTGCTGAAGCTTGCACGTAGCGAGGCCCGCGCTCGCGCCACGTTCGTGACAATAAGTCGCGACGAACCTGGTGACTGGAGCGATGAGATCAGGATTTATGAAAATGCCGATCTGGCTGATGGCGAAGCGATTGTCGCCGCCGACGAAGTCATTAAAGTTTCTATAAGCGGACGACCCCTGGTGGCTGATGCCAGTTTTGACACTCAGTACATCACCTTTAACCCGCGTGGCTGGGTGTTGAGTGCTTTCACCATTGCCTTGTGCTCCAGCGCGACTGATAAAAATTCCGGCCGACTGATTACGGTCAGCCGAGTTGGAAAAATTACCGAGGAGTCCATCGCTGATGACAGCTGTACTCAATAAGCACAGGTCATTGTCTTCGGTGCGAAGTGGTGTTGCGACTCAGCGTGGAGTCGGGCTAATCGAGGTGCTGATCGCACTGGTTGTTTTTGCACTGGGTGTGGTTGGTATGGCTGGTCTGCAACTGGGCACCATGAGCGTGATAATAGATTCTACGCAACGCACTTATGTGGTTGCCAATGCGCAGGATGTTGCTGACCGGATTAGAAGCAATGGTATAGATCCGGCGCTGTATCTTGGTATCTATAATGCGCCCGGCACAGACTATTGCGGGACTGCGGTGGTGACTTCATGTGCAGATAGTCAGGCTGGTGATGCGGCTGTATGCACCCCGGCTCAATTGCAGGAGTTTGATCTTTTTGATGCCTTTTGTGTTGGCGACGGTAGTTTTGAAAACCAGGCCACTGGGCAGCAGCAGGTAGAAGAGTGGCAGACTGTTATCAGTTGTGAGTATCCGCTTGCCGGCGTGATGACCAATACAACTGTCTGCAATGAGCTTGGCGCGACCGTTGTAATAGAAACCAGCTGGTTTGGGCGGTCAGTCTCCAATACCGCGAGCACCGCGGATCAGCAGCGAGAATCCATGACGCTGAGGTTCGTGCCATGAAACGAAGCTTGTTATCACGGCAACAGGGTCTCAATTTAATTGAGTTGATGATCGCTATTGTTATCGGGATATTCATTAGCCTGATGGTGGTGCAGTACCTGTCAACATCTGCCCGCTTGTTTAAGCAGCAGGGTGCTGACACTAATCTTGAAGCGAACGGCACGTTCGCTATCTCCTACATGACACAGTTTATCCGGCAGGCAGGTAGTAATGACCCGATGGGTACAGATGTGCCGTTTTTTACCGGTGCTTGTGGTGCTGACGATCCCTGTACTTTCAATGAAGACAATCCGGATAAGTCAGATCAGATTGCAATACAAATGGTGCCGCAGAATGGTCAGGATTGCGTTGGCAACATGGTAACTGCGGGTGATCGAATTGCCAATGTCTTTTATGTAGAGGACTCGTCGCTTTTTTGCCGGGGCTATAACATTGATGATCGGGATTGGCTTGGTCCGCAGGAGTCACTCATTGATGGTGTTGAGCAGTTGCAGGTGCTGTATGGAGTAAGCAATGCAGGTGGCGTGGTTGAAAGATACGTCGATGCATCGCGAGTGGCAGTGGGTGCGACTACTGATTTTGATCGGAATGTTGCATGGGACAGTATTCGCTCTACCAAGATCGCGGTACTGGTGGCGGACGTGTCTACTACCGGCACCGAACGTCCGGAGGATATTACTTATCAGTTGCTGGATTCGCCGGCTGTCACCAGAAACGACAGAGTGTCGCGCAAGGTCTATTCAACCACAGTCAACATAAACAATAAGTTGCCGTAAGGATGAAACGCATGCATTCGAATCAACAAGGTGCGGCGCTTATTGTGGCGTTGGTAGCGCTCCTGATACTGACAGTATTGGGAGTCACAACCATGACAGATGTGTTGAACCAATCTTCTGTTGTAAGAAATGAACAGTTCAGGCAACAGGTGTTCTATGCCGCGTCCAGTGAGTTGAATGTACAGATCGAGTCTGTAAACAACAATGTACAAAGCGAAGATGATCCGATCATTTGGGAGTTGATGGACGAGGGCACTTTCGGTGGTGTTATGGAGTTGGAGATTAACGATGATGATACGGACGACAAGCCGGATTTTTTTACCGACCCTGTTGACGTTGATCTGACTGATGCTGACATTAATGGAGTGCGCGCTGATCTGCGTGGATGTCCGGGAGAAAGTATCGGAAAAATTAATGTCATTGCCGGCAACATTAACGTCACTGCAAGACTGGACGATGGCCGTGGAAGTATTAAATCGGCGCAAACTCAACGATACGTATACTGCTGGCCGTAGGGGAAATGGTGATTAGATTTCTGAAAAATATATTGAGCCGTTGCAGTCGACTCACAGTTGTTGCTTCGCAACCGTCGAGCTTTTGCCTGGCGCTCTTCCTGACCTGTGTATCTGCCGCCAGTGCTGACGATACCGAGATTTATTTCACTGGTCTTGTTGAGGAAAACCCGAACGTACTGTTTGTTCTGGACCGTTCTGGTTCGATGGGCAGAGAGGGAAATTCGGGAAACTCCAGGCTCGAGGAATTGCAAGCTGCTCTAACAGGGTTTATAGAGAACGCAGCTGAAGAGGTGAATTTGAATCTGGGCATTATGATCTATTCGCAGAATGTCACTCTTGAACAGCCGTTGGTGACGCTTGACGAAAACAATGTTGGTGAAATCGAGAACGTAGTTGATAGCATTACTGCGGGTGGCAGAACATCAACGCTTCTGGCGCTTGAGACTGCACGTAAATATTTTAGTGGTGAACTTACTGTTGATGTTGAATTACCAGATACTGGTGAAACTCCCGCAAGTGATCTACTTACCGACGGTACTGAATCCGCTCCTATAGTGGTTTCTACTACGTTGCCGACTCCAATAACGGACGAGTGCCAGGCAAATCACATTGTGCTGGTTACAGATGGCAGTCCCAGTCCGAGTCTGGAATTGGTGGAGGAATTAGAGCAGGGGGTGCTCAGGGAAACGCTGGAGCAGCGCGCTGCTGAAGGATTAATTGATACCGCCAGCTGCTTACAACAGGATGTTGCAGGTCAGTCGGCCCAAAACAGTATTGGCAACGGTAACTGTGGTGCTGAGCTGGCTCGCTACATGTACCAGAACGATCTTCTCCCGGGTACCATTGCTGGCGCTAACGTTGTGCAAACACACACGATCGGGTTTAACTTTGATGACCCCTGGCTGGCAACACTATCAGATGAAACGACCGGTGGCGGAGGAACACACCACGAAGTTGAATCCTTAAACCAGCTGGAGGAGGCGCTCACTAATGTTTTCAACTCAGTAGGTTCTGCGTCCTTTGCAGCGCCGACGGTATCTAATGACTCGTTTAACCAAAGTCGCCATCGGGATGAACTCTACTTTGCACCGTTCAAGCCGTCTGACAGAGTGCGATGGACTGGTAATTATAAAAAGTACCGATTGGCTGTTGATGTAAATGTGGACGCCAACGGCGATGCGATTCTGGATGCAAACGGTAACGTGGAATTTGAGCCACGCGTTGTAGATGTGAACAACAACCCTATCGTAGACGAGTTTGGTAACACGATAGCAACTTCTCAAAGTTTCTGGGCTGATGCACCGGATGGTGCAGCTGTAGCAGATGGCGGATTCGCAGGTAATCTGACTCCTTATGAAAATCGCTTCTGGTATACAGATTTCGGGGTCGATACGGATGCAAATGGAGTATTAGAGCCCGTTCGAATTACTGAAAATGACATAGACGATATAACACCGGCCATTTTGGGAGCGGGTTCAGACCCTGAGCGCGATACGTTGATGTCCTGGGCGCTTGCGCCGGATGTGCCGTTCGAAAACAATACGATTCGCAGTTATGTTGCTGACTCGCTGCACGGCTCCCCACAGCTTCTGACTTATAATTCGTCAACATCTATTGATCCAAATGTACGTACAGAGGTGCTCTACGCCGCTACCAATCAGGGTGTACTGCACGCCATAGATCCACTGTCGGGTGAAGAACTCTGGTCTTACTCACCGGTAGAGCATTTGTCGAATATAAGAAGTTATTTCAGAAACAGACGCACCGGAGGCAATCGTGTCTATGGCCTGGATGGACAAATTCTGCTCCATAGTACTCGCGTCGCATCTCAAGACTACGACTTTGAAGTGGATAAAGCGCGCTTGTACATGACTGAGCGTCGCGGTGGTAACCGGGTTTATGGTCTTGATATTACGAACGGAGATCAATCGACAGATCCCTTTAAGGTGTTGTGGAAGATTGCCGGCGGTGCTGACGGCACTGACGAGTTTGAAGATCTGGCACAAACGTGGTCAAAGCCTGTGATGATTAATGTTCGCTTTGGTTGCCCTGGTAATTGTGAAGAAAAAGAACTGTTGTTGTTTAGTGGTGGTTACAACGACACGGTATACGATGACGTCAACCTCAACTTTGCGACACTTGACGGTAATGCTCCGCAAAGTGGTCACGGCAATGCAATATATCTGGTAAACCCTGAGACCGGTAAGCGAGTCTGGTCAGCTGGCAACGGGTCGGCTGGTGACAATGCTAATCATGATCTTAATCTGCCCGGGATGGACCACAGTATACCGTCAACACCGGTACCTGTTGATACCAATCTCGATGGCTTTGTTGATCTTCTGTTCTTTGTTGATATAAGCGGTGATGTATGGCGCATTGATCTGAGTAAAGGAGATTCCGATCAAGATGTTATTCATGTAGGTGGTGGGCAGATTGCAGCACTTTCTCCGGTCGGGCAGTCACTGCGGTTCTTTAATCCGCTTGACGTGTCTATCAGTGGTTTCAACGCCAGCACATCCAATTTTTTTCTGGTTACCGGTAGCGGTATGCGTAACAGTCCGTTGTTTCCAGAGCCAAACAAGAATCGATTATATGCAATTGCTGATCGAAATATTTCACGAGTCCCCGCTGACTATAGATATGTGCCCGGCGAGAATGGAAACGACAATACTATAATAACTGCAGACGACGATGTAATCCGTAATGTCGATGATCCGAGCTCTACTACCAGCTTCTTCCATGGTTTTTATCGATCTTTTCCGTTGGGTGAGAAAGTGCTGGTGCCAACTGCAACCAGTAGTTTTCGGGTTCGTGCGTCAACCTATGTGCCACCCACCCTTGCGACTGAGGGATGCGCTGGCCCGGTCGGCAATTCGCGGTTGTACCTTTTGGCGTTGCCAAACGGTGAAAATGCTGTACCGGAAGATGTAGAAGAAGGTTATTTCGCCGGTGGTGAAGGCATTCAGGGTCCGGGTGTGCAAATTAGTACGGGCGAAGGAGACTCAGACTATCTTTTGTTTGATAAAGAAGTCAGAGCGACAAAAGATGTAATTGTTGGTGCGCCCGAGGTATATCGAAGATTTCAACGTACAGGCTGGGTGGAACAGGATGGTTACTAAAAGTATGAAAAAAAGCAATGGCTTTACTATGATCGAAATGATGATCGTTGTCGCCATTATCGGAATTATTGCAGCTATCGGATACCCGAGCTATACCAACTATCTGCATAAGGCGGGACGTGCTGAGGGTTCAGCGTTACTGCTTGATGTAATGGAGAAGCAGGAGCAGTACTATCGTCGGAACCGAACCTACACCGTAGAGTTGACTGACCTCGGTTTGACCGGTGTTGTTGAAACCGAGAGATACAAAATTGTCGGCCCGATGGAAGCTTGTGCCGGCACAACCATTCGTCGTTGTGTTTTGATAAAAGCAGATTCTCAGGGCAAGCAACCTGCCGATCAGGATCTAACGCTCAGCAGCAGAGGCGAAAAGAACGCACACTGGGATTAATCTTGTGCCACATGGCCGCAGCTTGCGGCTATGTGGAGATCACTTGGAAGGTGCCTGGTGAAGTTAGTCAGGTTAGCTTGTCGGCTGATTAGTTCGGTGCAAGTGTTACTACGCCGTGTACTGTAGTGCTTTGTGTAGTTGCATCACCAGTCATTTGACTTGTTGATGTCACCATTATTCTTTGCGCGGAGAAGTTACTTAAAGATGACCCGAATGTCAGGCCGGAACCCGCTGCGGTATAGATAACATTTGTGGTTACATTATCAAGGTTAGTAGCGATCGGCGTTTCGAAGCTACCGTCGGCGAGCGCGTTGCCTATATTGGTGCGATTCTGCGCTGTTTCCTGCAGTGCAATCCCTGCGGCACTTTCTGATGCCTGAAAGGTAAGGTTTTTCTGAAAGTCGTTGCCAGACATTTTCTCCACCACCGATGCGCTCTTTAGACTGCTTACTCCAATTAATGAAATTAGTATTAGCATAATCAGAGCAACAATCAGAGTTGCACCTTTTTCTTTTCCCGGCAGTCGTGTTCCTTGAAACTGTTGCATAACGATCATTCCTATAGAGTTCTGTTTCGAAGCTGGATAGTGGCGTTGTAAGCCGCCCTGAGCCTTCGATCACCAGGATGTTGAATGACTGCCGCGCTACCCGGTGGTCCGACAGTGGTTCCAGCTATATTGTAGGTGCCGGTGTCATTGGATGAGGCTGAAAAGTCAGCTGTGGCAATCAGCAGGCCCAGCTGCACACTTAAAACATTGGCGGGGTTGCCCACATTGTTTGCGGTGACATAGCGAATCAGAGGTGGTGCATTTGGAATTGTCTGTACATTCTCACCATAAAGAACTTGCAGGTTTTCTACTCCCTCAACCAGTTCTGTCGGGTTGCCAATCGGGTTTGTTGTGGTGTCCAGTGAGAATAAAGAAAAGATTGTTTGTCCGTCTGGAGTTGTGCGACCACTGTCACCAACGAAGTAGGCGTTTGCTTCAAGGCGCATTACTCTGACGGGTACATCACTCTGGTCGCCTGTTCCCGTATAAGTAGTATTGAAATTAGCTTGTGAATTACCACTTGTTCCGTGTTCTATGGTGGCCTGACCATTGGTGGTGTTAACGGTAATGCCTGTTGCACGAAATATTTCGGTGATATCGCAGTTAGAGATCATTACCATATCACCAACGCCAATCTGATCAGGATTGCCGGGCAGTACAATGCCTGCCGACGGTCCACTCATATCCGCTGCAAGAGTTGAGGTTCTGCCACTGCCATGTTGAATATAAAATACATCGGTACCAGGCCTTACTCTACCGTCTAAACTTGTAAGCTCTTCGGGCCTGCCATTTCTCAGGTTGCCACTGGCGTTTATCTCTGAGCCCCAGATAGCGTTATTCCGCAAATCAAGTGTGGCGGGTGGGTCGTTGGCCAGAACAATAGCCGGATCTTTAACTTCATCGCGACAGCCTTCGTAGCCAGCCATTCGTGTGGAGTAGGAAATGATGTCCAGCGCTACCCGGCCACTGTCCTGGATTCGGGCTATACCAGTCGACAACTTTGACGAGGCGCTGTTGCTGGAAAAAATTGTCACGGCACCACTGAGAAGAACCAGCCCTATAACGGACGCGATCATTAGTTCAATCATTGAGAAACCCGCTTGCCTGCCGGGTGTACTGCTCAGTGTGCGCGATTTGTTATGCTTCATGTCATTCATATCACGGCACCAATAGTTATTGACTGGGGATCTGTCTCGCCTCTTATGAAGTCAGTCCAGGTGATGGTTACATTCATAACGTTGTTGGTCGCGTCGAAAGTAATAGTGCCAGCGGAACCAGGAGGCATCAGTGTGCTGGCACCGGTCGCATCCCCTGCTCTGAAGTAGCGCGCCCATATTCGAAGATCTTGATTTGCCAGCTGGGCAGCATTACATCCGTTTGTCGCACAATTTTGATCTGCCGGTACGCTGTCGCTGGAATCGAAGCCGTCGTAAGTTGCACGGGCGTCCGAGTTGATCCGCATGCGATCAATGATGTCGTTGGCCGCCATCGTTGCATATGATCGGGTGTTCGCGGCCTGCGTGTAGTTCAAACCGAGTATTTGCATGCGTGAGCCTGCAAGCAAACCGATAGCAAGGATTACTACTGCAAGTAGTACCTCTATCATTGCAAAGCCTTCAACTTGTCTGTTCGTTTTCATTACTTAGTGTCCGCAAAAAAACCGTTCAACTGAAACCCTTTAACAGCTGGTAAGATCCGCTCCGTCGACGCCTTCGACAACGGAATCACCGTCAGTGTCTGTAGCTAATCTGCCCAACCCGGTAACCCACAGGTTCAGTGCTTTGGCTGACTCAAGATGGCCGCCTTTGCAAAATACAAACGTTCCAGCGCTACCCAATCTGCCGCGTGGCGCCATGGTGATGTTGCTCGGGTAGGCGGCTGAGCTAATCGTGATGCCATCCGGTACCTCTTCAAACCTGAGAACCAGTTCGTTATCTGTAGCGTCTACAGTTCCGTCGCGATCGAAGTCGGTGAAGGCGATGTAGCCTGCCGACCAGTCAGCGTTGGTGCCGGTCAGGCATGTTGCTCCATCTGAACTTGGGCATACTGTTATTGCAGAGCGTTTGGTTACCGCTTCTGTTCTGGCTGTAGCCAGCACTCCCGCAAATGAGTTGTATGTGCCTTTGAGCTCACCACTACGTATCATGGCACCGAAATTCGGTACAGCGATGGCCGCCAGAATGCCAACAATAGCAATGACGGTAACGAGCTCTATGAGAGTTATGCCGGTTTGTTTTTTCATATCACAGCGGGTATCGACACAAACCCTGTGTTTTACAGCTCTTGTTTCTCACTGAACCGGCTAATTCACTTGAACAAGTATTAGCTACTGCATTGAAAACTAAGCCGAACCTGCTATAAAAAAAAATGCCTGCCGGTTAGCGCTGACTACCGTTTTTGTGAAGTGGATACAACAGGCAACCATCTGTCGCTTGCAGGGAAACCTATGATCCGTCAAGTGTCACTATTCGTGCTTGGGCATCGGTGGCAGATGCCACTTCACATGCAAAAAGGTATGTTGCGAATCATGAGTCTGCGTTTGGGAATAGATACCGGTGGCACCTACACCGATGCTGTGCTGGTTGACGGTGCGACTCAGTTGGTACTCGAAAAATCTAAGTCTCTTACCACCCGCCACGACCTGATTGTGGGTATTGGCGAGTCTATCGGCAAGACCATTGGCCAAACTGACCAGGGGACCAACAGTGCTAACAACAAGTACAAGCCTGGAGAGATCAGTCTTGTTTGCCTTTCAACAACCCTTGCGACCAACTCGATCGTTGAAGGACACGGTGCCAGATCTGCTCTTGTGCTAATGGGTTATCGACAATCTCAGCTTGCACTTGCACACCTTGATGAAGCTGCGCGGGATATGCCGATTATTATGATTGAAGGGGGACACGATGCCGCAGGGCAGGAAAATTGTGCTCTCGATGTTAATTCCGCGATACAACAGGTTATTGATCTGGGCGCATCCATAAGTTCTGTGGCGATTTCCGGGATGTTCTCTGTGCGCAACCCGGCGCATGAAATTGCCTTGCGTAAAAAGTTGATTGAGGTGACTGGTCTTCCGGTTACCTGTGGCCACGAGCTAAGCGCGTCACTCGATGCGCCACGACGTGCATTGACAGCGCTGATAAATGCTCGACTAATACCATTGATTAAGAAGTTGATTGTTGCGACGAGGCAGACAATGACTGATTACTCTATTAACGCGCCACTGATGGTTGTACGTGGTGATGGCACCCTCGTGAGTGCTGACTTTGCAGAGCGCTCACCTGTTGAGACAATATTGTCCGGTCCTGCAGCCAGCGTGGTTGGTGCTCAGTTTCTTGCCAAACGATCTGACATGCTGGTGTCGGATGTCGGTGGTACAACCACCGATGTTGCCTTGATTAAAGCTGGTGAACCATTGTTGAGTCGCGAGGGTGCAAGTGTTAATGGCTGGCGTACCATGGTTGAGGCGGTGCAAATTGATACCCACGGTTTGGGTGGTGACAGTGAGATTCTTTTTGATCGACAGCAGCGCAAATTTACCTTTGGCCCGCATAAAGTCATGCCGCTCTGTGTGCTGGCTGCGCGTTATTCAAAAATAATCGCTGAACTACAAGCGCATGTTGATGCACCGTGGACCAAAACTAATATGGCGAGGTTTATTGTGTTGGTGTCTGAACCGGATGAATCGATCCGGCTTACGCATCAGCAGCGCTCATTGATTAACGAAGTAAAAACCCATCCGCAATCAATGCAGTCAGTTTTTGCCGAGCGGCACTTTTCTCTGGCAATGAAGCGGCTGATTGAAATGGGAATTCTCACTCTGGCAGGTTTTACACCGACAGATGCATCTCACGTGTGTGGTTGGCAGAGCGATTGGTCGCCGGAGGCGTCAATGCTTGGTGCGACCTTGTTGAGCCGCTACAGTGAGTTTAATCTTGGTCAGAGTTATGCCGGCCCGGAAGCTTATAGTCGCAATATGCTGGCGCAAATGTCGAGGCAATCAGCGTTGTGTTTAATGACAGCGTTAATCAATGATGCGGAAGGTAACTTTGGTAAAGCACTGCACCCTCGTAATCGTGTGTTGCTTGAGCAAATGTTCGTCAATGACGCTGCGGGTGGTGAGGTCGAAGGACAAAAAACACCCTGGTTAGCAATGACTGCGAAGCTTAATGTTCCAGTGGTTGGCATTGGCGCACCTGCACAAAGTTTTTATCCTCCTATTGCTGAATTTATGGATGCCGAGGTTGTGGTGCCAGAGCACGCGGAAGTAGCAAATGCTGTGGGTGCTGTTGTTGGTGTGGTAAGGCAGTCAGCCCAAATTACCATTAGTCCGGTGGCTGGGCAGACGCGTGTAATTGTGCATGCACCGCAGGAGCAGAAAGAATTTGATGATCTGGAGCTGGCCGCAGACTGGGCAATAGAGCTGGCAAGTGAGTTGGCGTCACAAAAGGCTCGTGATGCCGGCGGCTCAAACCTTGAGATAAAAGTGGATCGGCGCGATAACACCGTTGAGGAGGGAGGGCAAGTCACTTTTTTTGAATCGATTGTTGTGGCCACGGCGACCGGGCTTGCCGGATAGCCTGCGCTTATCTGTTGACCGTGGGATTTTTCAAACTACGAACAGGCCTAGGAGTCTGCGCGGCAGAAATCTGCGTAGCGAGAATGTGTCATAGCGAGGGCGTTTTAACGATCATTTGAGGCGCATAGCCCTGTCTTCAT
>CAZYRP010000061.1:0-25778 GCA_964649465.1 uncultured Granulosicoccaceae bacterium
GGTGTTTAAGGGTTAGTGTTGTTTGACTTTAGTGGGGCGTCCATATAAGTCCCTGATAAAAAAGTTGCATGTACAACTGGAAATCACCCACCTCACTTACACCACTGGGTAAAAAGAAATACCAGACAGGAACAAATAAAACGGCGTTTACAATTGAACTACAAAACATGACCTGTGTCGGTGTGACTCCCCAGGCTCTGGCAACTACCAGATAACCGGCAAAGAAAGCCGATCCGAAAACAAACAAAATATCGCCGCGCCATGCACCGGCTATAGACAGTCCGGCTACGTCCGCTGCCGACAGCACCGCACCGAAAAAAATCAATGCAAGACCCACTAGTTGAACCTTTGTAGACGTCTGATTTAAAAACCAATACGAAAACAGAAGAGTAATGGCAGGCAGTGAACCGTTCAGGAATATTCCACCGTGTGCCGCGGGAGCATAGTCAAAACCTAAATACACACAAAGTATGTATGCAGGCCCCAACAACATACTCAGGCCGGCTATGCGCATAAGCGACATATAGCGCCATGGCTTGTAGTACAAAATTATCGGCAGTGAAGCGACCGCAGACACACCGTATCTTATCGCCGTCAGATCAAAAGCCGTCAAAGGTGACTGAGCACCGCTCCGGCTTATAACCAGCCATATCGACCAAATTAGTGTGACACCTCCAGCAGCAAGATAACCCAACATCGTGGTTCCTGACTTCAATTCGTTCATATTTGGAATAGCTGTCGGTAGGTGGTGAATAACAATTGAAGTTGCCACTTCCACCTTTTACTTGAGCGACACAGGATCACTCAGATTGGCATGGCAATTCTCCCAGGCATATTGTGTTTAGCTGGTGCGCTCAGCTGCTTCAATCAGATCCTGATTTGTATCAGATTTGGTGGCGTGTGTATATTCAATGAACCATACTGATTTTTAAGTCTGCATTTTCTCGTGCAACCGCACAGCACCCGGAAATCCGCCAGATACTCAAACATTACGATTAGCACTGGTTCGAGTACCAGACTAAATTCACTCTGTATCGAATTAGAAGCAGAACGTTGCGCGTTAATGATCACCATAAATTGAATTTCACTACACTCAACTTCCAGCATATTTTTAGTAAGTCTTGTGCCTGTTGTGCAAAAGCTTTGCTTAAGAAGAAGAATAAAAAGGAAAATCAAAAACCACTAAAACCACAGGAATAAAAATACCCTTAATGCACTGCATAGCAGATTCGGACAACCTCTCAAACACGTTGCAAACTCACCTTGCGCGCGATGAAACGAATCCTGAAGTTGGTGTATTCTCATCTCCGAAGACGCACATCCGTCTATAACGGGATCCGGTAAATTGCACTCTCAATCAACTACAAACACCCGCATATCATTGCGTTCTTTAGCTCTGGCAGTAACTCTGTCAACGGTGCTGGGATTTAACTTTTCCGGACATCTTTACGCCGCCGACCCTATCAATGTCGGTGGATCAAACTATGCATGGTACAGCGTTGATCAGTCGATCCTGAATAGTAACCAGGACCAGAACTGCAGAGAACGGTTTGGAATAATTGCAAACTACCATCAGCAGCAGGTCAGTAATACGGTAAAGCGACAACTGGATTCTATGTTTCGCAATGGACAAAGAAAACTGAGAATCCCAATATTCCATGCGAACGATCTTACAACAGGCACCATACTAAGTTCGACAGGCGGCAATTTAACCGGCGTAGCTCGCAACAACCTGATAAATTTCCTGGCCGACATAAAAGCTGCCGGTTTTCAGGAGATACTGGTTGGTTTTTTCCCTATATCCAGAAGTAATCCGGGCAACTGGTACAGGGAGTTCGGCACCAGCGACACCGTAAACAGAACATGGTTCTATGACTCTGCCACACTGCAGGAAAACTGGAACCTGATTCGAAATTTGCGACCAATTATTATTGGTGCAAATATGGATTATAAAATCGACTTGTTAAACGAAGGCGCTGCATCATCCACTCAGCCGATTTCAAGACAATACACCGGTGACTTGTGGTCTCGTTATAACGCCGCCTATGGTAAATCGGATACCGTTGGTTTTTCGGTGGCCACAGGATCGAGAGTAGAAGCTGCGAATCCTGATCGTAACGTCATCGGAGATCTGGCTGCAGACAGATACATCACAATGAAACGTGTTTATGATGAATCGGGATACGGCGCTCCCAATGTCTGGGACTTTCATTTTTATGATGATCTGGACCGCAAATTCAGAAAGGTCGATGCCGCAATGAATGCACAGGGCGACACCACAGATATAATAATTGGAGAAACCTATTATCAGGATCCCAACACACTCTCAGTTATTCAAAACTTACGCACATCAAGACAAATAAGATCAATATATGCATGGCCAATCACTACTGATCGAGGGTGTGATGGTCATGCAGATATACCATTCCCCGATGAGTATTTCTATCAGCCACAAATGACTGGCACTCTCGCCGTGCAACAACCCGAAGTCACAGTGCCTCAGGTCACAGAACCTCCGGTTTCAGAACTAATAGTCATAGTTCCAGAAACGCCGGAACCTACAATAACAACACCAGTAACAGCTGCATTCACTATCTGTGCATCGGTTAGCTCAGACGCTGATGGCGATGGATGGGGTTGGGAAAATAACAGCAGCTGTCGGGTAGCCGACAGCTCCAATGTCACCACCGTAACAGAAACATCTACATCTTCTGCCACAATTACCACTGTGGTGCCAGTTTGCCTGCTAGCAAATAGCGACACCGATGGAGACGGCTACGGCTGGGAGAATAACGGTAGCTGTCTGGTGTCAGAGACTTCCACCTCTAATGCTGCCGCCGCCCAGGAAACCTCTGCCACTGTTGTCACAGGAACAACACAGTTACCCGTTTGCCAGTTAACGAACAGTGATATCGATGGTGACGGTTACGGCTGGGAGAACCAGGCCACCTGCATAGTATCTAACAGCACTGTATCTAACAAAAACAGGGCACCATGACACATACCGGGCTGTCTGACACTTGTTTCATACAGCCCTCATCTTTTTGGTAGCTAATATATCGCCAATATCCCATAGATTCCTAAGATTACCCAGATCCATCAAACTGTCGCTTTCTTCCTGACTTAGTGCGCGTATGCTCCCATAACCTTCTATCATTGAATCTCGTTGCGATTTGGGTAATCCGTAAGAAATGGCAAGATCATAAGCCCGCCAACCATACGCACAATGATCAAAGTCAAATACAGTGAGTTCGTTGCCACGAAAGTGAATGTTTCCTAAATGCATATCCGCATGAATAATGCCGAATTTGTCGCCATTTGTTCCAATACTGTTTATCCGATCAATGTACGGCTGGATCGGCTTAAGCTTTTCAACTACATATTGACCATGCTTAATCTCTTCATCGGGCTCGGTGTTTTTCTCTCCCTCCGATATGAGTCTTAATGGTTCGTGTACCAGATATTTTAAATCAAGTTTATAACGCTCATATTGAGTTACATAAGAATCTGCGGCCAGATGCAGGTTCGCCAGTACAACCCCCATTTGATAGCTCTGTTCTGTTGTCACTGCGTCTCTGCTCAGCGGCACACCATCAGCATAGTGAAATAAAGCAAATACTACTTGACCTTGGCCTGCTTGTTTAACACCTAACAATTGATCATTTACACCGGGTATTGCTGCGGCTACCGGAACACCATTACTATGCAAATGCCTGAGGAGATCAAGCTCAAATCGGTAAGCATCATTAGACTGCACGTAATACTTGCCATTCGAATAGAGTCGGAATATATATTTTTCACGTCCGGTATCAACCAGATAAGTGTTGTTGAAACCTCGCCTTAACAGCATGCAGTATTCAATATCACCCAGGCTGTAGTGATTATTTATTAGCTCCAGGGCCTCTGCCGGAGTTAGTGGTGTGTTCATTTAATACCCTGTATGTTGCCTATCTGCGCTCTGCGGTTTGGTCAAAGATTGCCTAAGCACCAGGAGAAGTACGACCAGCCAATTGCCCTGATCAGAAAATATTCAATGGTAAAATGCGGTACCTACTCGCGAGTACTCCAAAAATTGCGTTATTTCCACTTATACATTTTTTTCATATCTGCAACCGATTTTCTTATGATCTTCTTTAATATTTTAACGTCAATATTTTCAAGTCTGGTAAAGTAAATACACGACACACTGGTTTTGTGTTGACCGAGATCAGCCAGCAAGTCCTGATAGTTTGAAAAACCGGGCATTATATAAATCGTCATATTTTGTTTTCGTGGTGAAAAACCGGTAAGAGGCCAGTCTCCCTCCTGTGTGCTTCTTTCTGATTTATAGTGATATTCGCCAAATCCAACAATGCTGTCCCCCCACAGGCTGGGTTCCATTTTTGTGGTCTGTTTGAATATTTCCAACAACTCCAAACCATCTTTACATCGCTGCTCGTTATCAACAGACTGCAAAAATTTCAGTACACTCGCATTGGTCTTTACTGTTTTTAATTTTGCCATATATTAAGACTCCATATATCACCGAGCTTAGATTAATCCTGCCATTTCGCACACTAAACCGTGAAGTTACTTTACCCGCACCAGATTAAAAGATTCACAAATAGAAAATTCATAGCCAAATATCTACTACCTCTCAGCGCCATTCCAGTAATATTACAATACTTCGATAAAATTCAAATCTTGACGAGTGCAGAGTGAGCAATAAGAACCTCAAAGTTCTCAGTCAGAGCTTGCGAAACGGCCATAATCACTGCTGATTCGAGCCTCAACAATGACCATAGAAATCAAAATCTCTGTAGAGCAACAAAAGACATTCAACGAAGACGGTTTTTTAATCGTACCGTCAGTGCTGTCAGATGATCAAATTGAACAGGCACGAACGAGACTCAAACCGCTTTTCGACGGCCAGTTTGAAACCGGCGTGCAGCCGGATGAGTGGAACTGGAGATCCGGTCGCGATGACCCTGGTCTTACTCGCCAGATTTGCAATGCATGGAAGTCGGACCGAACTATTGCGTCTATTGTATTACGCAAAGACATTGGCGCTGCCTGCGCTCAACTGCGCAACTGGCCCGGTGCGAGACTCAATCAGGATAACGTCATCTGGAAGCCGCCAGGCACCAAAGCGCTGGGCTTCCATCAGGATGACAGTTATCAGGACTGGATAGTGCCATCAGAAATGATGACTTGCTGGATCACACTGGACGACACCAATATTGATCAGGGAACGATTGAATATGTTCGTGGTTCACACCGTTGGGCTGTTAGCCCGCCAATCAGACAATTCCACGCACCCGATGATCCACTGGAAGATATGAAAGTTGCAGCCCGGGCGGCAGGAGTTACACCGCAGTTATGCCCCATAGAAGTCAGCGCTGGCAGCGCTGTGCTCCATCACGGGCGTACGTGGCACGGCTCACGAGCAAATACCGGCAATGCACCCAGACGATCTGTAGTTGCACACTGCATGTCGAGTGCTGCTGTTTATCATGAAACAAATACCAGTGCTGTTTACAGTCGGTATAAAAAACATACATCACAACAGATGGACGAGAGTTTTTTTCCAGTGATATGGCAAAAAGACGGATACCGAAGTCAATGGATAGATCACTGGCTTAAGTTTCAGCAAACCTGATTTGCATGACGGCCGGGAAGTGGAAATAATTCCGAAATGGCTGCATTCAGCAACGTACCAGATGTCTGAACAAGCGATGTCGCATTCCAACCAGTTAAAATGATGGCAGACTACTGTGCATTTATGTTGAGATGTAAAGCGGCTAAACACTCTGGCAGATCATCTGATGAGCATACTCAATCAAATTCAAATAGATGAGTTTTGGGAGCAAGGCTATCTGTTAATCGAAAATGCAATTCCAACGCAAAAGCTGGCAACGCTGAATAGAGAATTCAGTCAATGGGTGGAAGAGAGCAGATCGCAGCATGGTAACTACGGAAAAACACTCGACGGCAGACCTCGCTTTAGCGTGCAACCGGGCCATAGCGCACAGACCCCCGGCTTAAGACGAATTGCTTCGCCAAACGAGCTCTCTGAAAATTTTCTGGACGTAATGCGCAGCAGTATTGCGGTAGATGCCGTGTGCGACTTATTCGGCCCCAACCTGCGTTTTAATAACGCAAAAATAAATTCCAAGTTACCGGGTGCGGGTACCGAGGTTAAATACCATCAGGATTTTCCATTCGAATTACACAGCAACGATGATCTGATGACCGTTCTGTATTTTCTTGATGATGTCACAGAGGACAACGGTCCGCTGGAGGTAGTACCCGGCAGTCATAAAGGGCCGTTGCATAATCACTGGCATAGCGGTGTATTCACCGGCGCTGTTAGCAACGAGGTAGCACAACAGGCTTCAGCAAACGCAGTTACCTGTATCGGAACAGCGGGTAGCGCCTGCCTGATGCATACGAGACTGCTGCATGGCTCGGCACCGAACCAGTCGGGCACACCACGCACGCTGTTTATTTGCGCCTACAATGCAGAAGATTCGCACCCGGTGGCAGACAATCATATACCCAGCATTCACTCCGGCGAAGTTGTCAGAGGTGAAAACACCGGCAGAATCCGCTGCAGCAGTTATGAAACGCAAATTGCGGATAAACCCGGAGACGCGTCGTTCTTTGAGCAGCAGGCTGCCACTGATAGCTAATCAAGCCACCTCGCGCCGGTTGAGCTGCTTTATCATAGCGGCAATATCACCACGACAACTGCCGCAATTGGTACCAGCAGTTGTAACCTCGCCTACACTATTAACTGTACAGCAACCGCTTAAGACAGCTTTCTCAATAACCGATTCCCCCACCATCATACAACTACATACCAGCATGCCGTTGTCTTGTGCATCTGGCGGCTTGAGTCCCGCCAGCAGTCTGTGCCGGTCACAACCCTCGTGTGGCACGGTTAACTGATCTGCAAGCCAGCTTCTGGATGCAGCAACCGGTGATGAGTCGATTATGATCGCAGCAGTAAGCTCTGTATCTCTAAACGCCAAGTAGCTAAAGCGACCAGTAGACTGATCCTGCAATGTCAGGGTTTCGAATTCTGCCTGAGACGCTGATTGGCTGAGCAGTTTCCCGGGTAAGCTCGCAGGATTATCACACTCAGTCACTGCAAACTCGGTACGCCAACCTCCCTCGCACCTGGCGCGAGCAAAGTAATCCAGATGCTGACCTGCCACACTTGCTCTGGAAACCATGAATCCGTAATGGCTGAAATTGCGCTTTTTAACAGAAACTTTCGAATGCTTGAGCGCTGGCTGGCGGGAGACAGGATCTGTTACGCGATCAGTCACAGTGTTAATTCGACCGGCACTTGCAAACGGCGCGCACCAGTGCATGGGGGAAAACACACTACCGGCTGAGACACGATCAGTCACCACCACACGCGCATCAAAGTCGCCGTTGGTGTTACGTACCGATACTATGTCAGCACTTTTTACGTTTAGTTTTTCAGCATCAATTGAATGCAGTTCAATATACGGCTCTGCGGTATGGCGTGCCAGTGTTGCAGAACTTCCGGTACGGGTCATGGTGTGCCACTGATCACGACTGCGGCCGGTGTTAAAATATAGTGTCGATGAATCAGCCTTAACACACGGAGTAATTGCTGTAGATGGCACAAATCGACCGTGAGTGTCATCGGTAAAGAACTTTCCATCAGCAAACATTCTTACAGGCTTTGCGGGCACATCGCTTAAAGACCGTGCAGGCCAGTAAAACGGTGCTAAATCGTTGTAGGTCTGGTGGTCTATGTCTGCGTAGGCACTGATATCAAAATCTCGAGATCCATTATTCTCCCTGCCCGACAACTCAGCGTACTCTCTAAATATCTCAGCAGGATTAGCATAAGTAAAACTGTCTGTATAACCGAGGCGCTTTGCAACTTCTGCTACTGCCCACCAGTCGGGACGGGTTTCACCAGGTGCATTGCGAAACTTTTTTTGCCGTGAAATGCATCGCTCACTGTTGGTCACGGTGCCGTCTTTCTCGCCCCACGCATGGGCAGGTAGCTGCACATTGGCAAACTCGGCTGTATCATTGTTATTGACTACTTCTGACTGCACTACAAAGTCACAACGCTTAAGCGCGTCTTTAACAAAGTCTGCATCGGGCATTGATACCTGCGGGTTTGTAGCCATGATCCACAGTGCACGAATTTCACCTGCGTGCACTGCATCGAACAGATCTACCGCTGTCAGACCGGGCTTGTTTGCAATGGCAGGTGAGTCCCAGAAAGATTGCACAATATTGTGATGATCAGGTTCTGCAAGCTCCATATGGCAAGCCAGCATATTGGCCAAACCTCCGACCTCTCTGCCACCCATGGCATTCGGTTGTCCGGTTATTGAAAAAGGCCCGCAACCCGGTTTACCAATACGACCTGTGTAGAGGTGGCAGTTAGTTATTGAATTGACCTTATCTGTACCACCTGCTGACTGGTTCACTCCCTGACTGTAAACGGAAACAACTTTTTCAGTCGCAGCAAAGTCTTTGTAGAACTCTTCAACTTTAACTTTATCAAGACCTGTTAAACGAGATACTTCCGTGATGTCAAGATTGTTGACGGCACTCAGGGATTCATCAAGGCCAGTACAGCTATTTATAAATTTCGGGTCACCATGATTGCGCTCGGAAAGATATTTAAGCAAACCTCCAAACAATGCAGTGTCACTGTCGGGATTAAGTTGCAAATGCACATCCGCCATATCTGCGGTGGCTGTACGACGAGGATCAAGATTAACAATCCTGAGCCCGGGGTTGGTTTCCCGCGCTGCATCTATACGCTGGAACAGTACCGGGTGACACCAGGCCAGATTAGAACCAACAAGAATGACAAGATCTGCTAATTCAAGATCTTCATAACAACCTGGCACAGTATCAGTGCCAAATGCCCGCTTGTGACCGGCAACACTGGATGCCATGCACAGGCGCGAGTTGGTATCTATATTTCCAGTGCCAAGAAATCCTTTAACAAACTTGTTAACTACGTAGTAGTCTTCGGTGAGCAGTTGTCCGGATACGTAAAAAGCTACAGATTCAGGGCCGTATTCTTCAATTGTTTTCGAAAACCTGTAAGCGATAGTATCGAGCGCCTGACTCCATTTGGTCTGCGCGCCATCGACCATCGGATACAACAATCTGTCATCCAGTGACAAAGTCTCTGCCAGCGATTGTCCCTTCAGACATAACTTACCGTAGTTTGCAGGGTGATTTTCATCTCCAGCTACAACCGGTCTACCATCTTCTACAGAAACCTTAACACCGCAACCAACACCACAATATGGGCAAGTGGTCTTCCCCGCGGTGAATTCAGTCTGCGGCATTGATTTTCACCACAACCTCTTCATCATTTGATGTGAGCGGTTTAGACGAAATTCGTACGCGTCCGTCAACAATTTTCACCTGATAGCAATTAACTCTACCTTCATCAGCGCCTACTGCCTCTCCGTTACTGAGGTCAATGACCCAATTATGCAACGGGCAGGTGACGCAGTTGTCGTGCACTATACCCTGACTTAACGGCCCGTTCTGGTGTGGACATTTATCATCAATTGCGTAAACACTGTCTGCTGAAGTTCTGAAGATTCCAATAGTCTTTTCTTCAATAACAACCCTGCGAGCACCCCGCAAGGGAATATCTTCAACGAGGCCGAGATCATACCAGTCGCTGTTACTTTTGGTCGTACTCACTATACTGTTCTCAGCTGCGGCTGTGCCTTTTCTTTGGTTGCTTTAATCTGCACCGGGGTAATATGTGTGAATTCATTTTTATGTACGCCGGACACTCTCTCTTTCCACGGGTCTACCTGAGCCACTTCCTGTGATTCCACAAAGCGCTGGTAGTATGCGTTCCTTTGTTCAGTATTTTCCATGATCTGCGATCGTACTTCGTCATAGCCTACGCGCTTAGCCCATTTGTAAATGCGCTCCAGGTAGTAGCCCTGCTCCCTGTACATTTGAATAACTGCCGCAATGATTTCTACGGTTTCATCTTCGCTGCTACTGTGTCCGAGAATCTGGGTACCTTTAATATCAAGACCTGCGGCTCCAGCGAAATGAATCTCGAATCCTGAGTCAACACAGATAACGCCTACATCTTTACAGGTAGCCTCTGCACAGTTTCTCGGACAGCCAGACACTGCCAGTTTCACTTTTGCAGGTGTCCATGAACCCCATAGAAATTTCTCTAAACGAATTCCAAGGCCAGTGGAATCCTGCGTACCAAAGCGACACCAGTTTTCACCGACACAGGTTTTTACTGTACGCAGGCCTTTTGCATATGCATGGCCGGATACAAATCCAACTTCGGCAAGATCAGCCCACACAGGCACTAAATCTTCTTTTTTGATACCAAGCATATCAATGCGTTGTCCGCCGGTTACCTTAACCGCAGGAATATCGAATTTGTCCACAACATCTGCAATTGCCCTTAGCTCAGATGACGAGGTCATTCCACCCCACATTCTGGGTACAATGGAGTACGTACCATCTTTCTGTATATTCGCGTGCGCACGCTCATTGATAAATCTTGACTGATAGTCGTCTTTATAGTCGGCCGGGTAGTCGCACACGAGGTAGTAGTTCAACGCCGGTCGACACTTCGCACAACCGCATGAGGTATTCCATTGCAGCTTTTGCATTATCTCGGGAATAGAAGTTAAGTGCTGCGCTTTAATAAATCGACGCACATCACCGTGACCGTATTCAGTGCAGCCACACATAGGTGCCACAGCAGCTGGTTTGTACGTGTCACCGAGCTTGTAAGTCAGAATCTGCTCAACCAGACCGGTGCAGGTACCACATGATGACGACGCTTTGGTCACTGCACGAATTTTGTCGAGTGAATTATTACCAGCATCAATGGCGGATACAATCGTACCTTTGCAAATGCCGTTACAACCACATATCTCAGCGTCATCCGCTAAGGCTGCAACGGCCTCCAACGGGTTTACGTCACTTCCCCCCTGGTAAGACTGACCAAATATAAGAGTATCTCGCATCTCGCTTACATCTGTACCGCGCTTTAAGAGATCAAAAAACCAGGGGCCATCTCTGGTTTCACCGTATAATACGGCACCGGCAATTTTATTGTTACGCAACACCAGGCGTTTATAGATACCGGCACTGGCATCTCTCAACACTATTTCTTCTGTATCTGAAGCTTCCAGAAAATCCCCTGCTGAATACAGAGATACACCATTAACTTTTAAACGGGTTGCGGTTACCGAGCCTTTGTACTGTGCCTCTTCCGCTACTAAATGGCTGGCGAGCACTTTCGCCATGTCATACAACGGCGCTACCAATCCGTAGCACTGTCCGTCATGCTGTGCACATTCACCCAGGGCGTAAATATCATCCATCGATGTGCGCATCTGATCATCAACAACGATACCGCGTTCAGTAGCAATTCCTGTCTGTACCGCTAAGTCAGTTGATGGCCTGATTCCTACCGCCATCACCACCAGATCAGCATCAATTGTGCGGCCGTCTTTGAGTTTAATTCCACCAACAGCGCCGCTACCTGTATCAATAATCGATTCTGTTTGTGCGCCGGTGCAAACCTCGACTCCACGCTCGATAAACGCATTCTGCAACAACCAGCCAGCTGGCTCATCGAGCTGCTTTTCCATCAGTGTGTCGACAAGGTGGATCACCGTCACATCCATACCCTGCTCACGCAAACCCGCCGCCGCCTCAAGACCCAACAATCCACCGCCAATAACCACAGCGTGTAACGGTTTCTCAGCAACTCGCGAGAGCGTGGCGACATCTAACATCCGATCAACATCATCAAGATCGCGGTAAGTCATGACCCCCGTCAGATCACTACCAGGCAACGGTAGCATAATGGGTGCAGAGCCTGATGCGATAACAAGTTTGTCCCATGCTTTAGTAATACCGCCGGCTGAGCTTACGGTTTTTTTGTCCGTGTCTATTGCGGTTACCGGCTCACCCTTGTGCAGAACTATGTTGTTGGCTTTGTACCAGTCGTCATCGTGGGTGATGATGTCTTCGTAGGTTTTTTCACCCGACAATACCGGGGACAACATCAATCGGTTGTAATTTACCCGGGGTTCAGCGTTAAAAATAGTAATGTCGTATTGATGATCGAACTCAATCAAATGCTCCAGCATGCGACCGGGCGCCATGCCGTTACCAATAATTACCAGCGATTTTTTACTCATCTTTGCTCCTCCCGAATACCTAGTAGACAGGACGGTTCTGATCAGGCAGTACAGCCTCATCGGTGACCACATTGGAGGCCATACCAGAGGCCATGCCTGACACGAGCGAGCTTTGGCTTGTTGAAACTCTCGATTCCCGCTTCAAACGGATTTGTTCCAGCGTATGTGGATCCGGGTTAGCACCACCTTCATAGGCCTCAAGAAAGTCCATTAATTCCTCCCGATAGTGATAATAGTCGGGGTGATCCAGCAGATTCTTGCGAGTGCGAGGACGCTCCAAACCAACATCCATAATATTCCCCACACGGGCGTTGGGACCGTTTGACATCATCACAACGCGATCAGCCAGCAGGATAGCTTCATCAACATCATGCGTGACGCAGATAGTGGTTACTTTGGTGCGTTCCCATACATCCATCAACACGTCCTGAAGCTGCCATCGAGTAAGTGAATCCAACATACCGAAGGGTTCATCAAGCAATAACAACTTGGGAGATAGCGCAAACGCACGAGCAATACCTACACGCTGCTTCATTCCATTGGATAAGTCCGCCGCCGCCTTTTGCATGTCGTCGCCAAGCCCGACCTGTTCGAGGTAATAGCTAACAATATCGCGTCGCTCTGATCGACTGGCTTTCGGGTATACCCGGTCTACACCGAGTGCCACATTTTCATAAGCCGTGAGCCACGGCATAAGTGACGGTGCCTGAAATACCACCGCGCGCTCGGGCCCGGCAGTCTCCACATGATAGCCATCCAGTACAATTCCACCGGCACTAATCGGGTTAAGACCCGCTGCCATAGATAATACGGTAGATTTTCCACACCCTGAGTGGCCTATTAGCGTTACGAACTCGCCTTTATCAAGGGTTAACTGAAAATCGTCGACTACAGTAAGTGGGCCTTCCGGAGTCGGGTAGGTTTTTTGAACCTGACTAAATTCCAGGTAACGATCTTCTTTGGTACTCGCAGATTCGTCACGGTAGGCTTTAGGTACACCAAATCTCACCGGGATCACATTCGGCAACTCAGTACCGGTTGCATCTGACTCATTGTTGTCTCTGAGATCAAGCAGGTACTGAGTAACCGCTGAACGCAACTCAATAAAGCGTGAATCACTATTTACCGATGCACGATCACGCGGGCGCGGAAGATCAACCGTAAACTCAGGTCCAAGAGTCGCTTTTGGCGCTGTGGTGAGCGGTACAATTCTATCGGCAAGTAAAATCGCTTCATCGACGTCATTGGTAATTAAGATAATAGTTTTCTTTTCTATCTCACAAATCTCTGCCAGTTCATCCTGAAGCTTGGAACGCGTTAATGCATCAAGCGCCGATAACGGCTCATCCAGCAAAAGTATTTCCGGTTGCATAGCAAGCGCTCTGGCTAATGCCACGCGCTGGCGCATTCCGCCACTGAGCTCAGCAGGCTTTCTGCCGACTGCATGAGACAACCCGACCATATCAATGTAATCATCGACCAGCGCTGCGCGAGCTTTTCGTGATTTGCCCTTATGAGCACTGTCTACTGCGAGCTTTACGTTACTGTGCACGCTCATCCACGGCATGAGTGAGTAGGACTGAAACACCAGACCGCGATCAAGCCCCGGTGAATCGACTTCTCTGCCATGACACAGAACAACACCGGTATCCGGTTGAATCAGGCCGGCTATTGCATTGATCAATGTCGACTTACCGCTGCCGGAGTAACCAAGAATGGCAACAAATTCCCCTGGATATACCTTCAAATTAATATCATCGAGAACGTCAACCGTGCTATCCCCGCTCTTAAAACCTTTGCACAGATTGCTCAGCTCAAGAATTGGTTCGATCATTGGTGCGTTGGTAGTAGTTACAGTGCTCATTCGATTACCGGTTACTGGAGAAAGTAAAGGCACTTTGTAGTGCGTACATCAGACGATCAAGTAAAAATCCGATCAAACCAATCGTCAGTACCGCTACCATGATTTTAGCCAGTGACTGCGAAGATCCGTTCTGGAACTCGTCCCAGACAAACTTACCAAGACCCGGATTCTGAGCCAGCATCTCTGCTGCAATCAGTACCATCCAGCCAACACCCAGTGACAACCTGAGACCTGTAAAAATCAACGGTAACGCAGACGGTAATACAAGCTTGGTCACAGTCTTATATGTAGAGAGTCGAAGTACTTTACTAACGTTGGTCAGATCTTTATCTACAGAGGCCACACCCAACGCAGTGTTAATCAGAGTCGGCCACATGGAGCATAAGGTGACGGTAATGGCTGACACCACCAGGGATTTTGGAAAGGCGTCATGCACATTCACATACACCGCAGACACCACCATAGTTACGATTGGCAGCCACGCCAGCGGTGATACCGGTTTAAATATCTGTATCAGTGGATTGATCGCGCTATTAAACGTTTTCGAAAGTCCTGACGCGATACCCAGAGGCACAGCAATGAAAGTTGCAATGAGAAAGCCCAAACCTACAGTCCATATACTGGTGAAGATTTGGTCGATATAAGTAGGCTTGCCTGTATAGGTGCGGTTTTTGACTTTATCGGCTTTACCATCAGCTACAAGCTTGGCATTACGTGCGTCCTGGCGCTCGTAGAAAGCCTCACCCTTTACTCTTTCGCGCTTGTGATCTTCCCACAGAGCACCCGCCTGCTGAAAAACCTGCACCGGTCCAGGTATAGCACCGAGAGATGTTGTCACTCTCGGTGCAAACACTGCCCACATCAATAGAAACAACGAAATACCAAGCAGGGGAATCAACAAGACCTGTCTCAGCTCTTTAAGCTGCTCTCGGCGGTTATCACCTGCACCGATCTTTAAGATCGGTACCAGCCAGGTAAACCCGAGGGCATTCAGCCAGCCGGAGGTCTTGTTAACCCACTTTAACGCTCGTCGCTCACCATCAGCGCCGGGTGCGGTTTCTTCTGATACAGTTGCGGTGCTCATTTATACCCGGCTCCGTTACTTAGTCAACAATGACACATCAGTGTCGCCAACTTTTTGCTTGGCACGTAAGCCAATAGTCAGTGAGTCGATATAGGCATTAGGCCTTTTTCCGTCATACTCTATGCTGTCAATAAACTCACTGGTCGGATCACGATAACCGTCTGTATCCCATGGAAAATCAGCTTCCGCTACATAGCCTTCTGCTACCAGCAGCTTTGCAGCTTCAAGATAAATCTCCGGCTTGTACACATCACGAGCCACATCGGCATACCATGAGTCATCCTGATGCTCTGCTATCTGCCCCCAGCGACGCATTTGTGTGAGGTACCAGACCGCATCAGAGTAGTACGGGTAGGTAGCGTAGTAGCGGTAGAAAACATTGAAGTCAGGCACATCACGAATGTCACCTTTTTCGTATTCAAAAGTACCGGTCATTGAGTTGGCAATAACTTCTGCATCTGCACCCACATATTCAGAGCGCGCCAGAATCTCCACTGCTTCGGCTCTGTTGGCATTGTTGTTTTCGTCCAACCACTGGGCAGCGCGAATCATCGCTTTGACAATGGCAAGCGTTGTATTCGGGTTCTGCTCAGTGAACTCTTTGGTCAGACCAAATACTTTCTCAGGATTGTTTTTCCAGATTTCATAATCGGTAATAACCGGAACCCCTATACCTTTGGCAACAGCTTGCTGGTTCCATGGCTCACCAACGCAGTATCCGTAAATAGTTCCTGCTTCGAGTGTTGAAGGCATCTGTGGCGGTGGTGTAACAGATAGCAATGCATCTGCTTTTATCTGGCCGGACACATCTGTTGGAGAGTAGTAGCCCGGGTGAATACCACCCGACGCGAGCCAGAAGCGCAACTCGTAGTTGTGCGTCGATACGGGAAATACCATACCCATATTGAACGGTTTGCCGTCGTCTTTGTACTGTTCGACAACCGGCAGCAACGCGTCTGCTTTAATCGGGTGTACAGGCTTACCATCTTCATGCGGCACATGCTCCTTCATTGCTGCCCACACTTCGTTCGATACGGTAATACCATTGCCATTCAGGTCCATCGAAATTGGAGTGACAATATGTGCCTTGGTACCAAAACCAATGGTAGCCGCCAGTGGCTGACCCGCAAGCATGTGCGCACCATCGAGCTCACCGGTGATGACACGGTCCAGCAATACCTTCCAGTTTGCCTGTGGCTCCAGTGTCACAAACAACCCTTCGTCTTCAAAGTAGCCATTCTCATACGCAACTGCCAACGGTGCCATATCGGTAAGCTTAATGAAGCCAAGAGTCAGCTCGTCTTTCTCTACTTCCAACGGTTGGGTTTCTGCTGCCTGAGCAACTGTAGTAGCAAAGATCGATGTAACCGTTACAGCCGCAAGAACGGCCTTTACTAGTAATCGTCGGCTAAATTTGCCGCAATGATCTATCGGGGTAACTAAATCTGTCATCTGTTTTCCATTGGTAGAATTACACGCCGCAGCGCAATGGGCGAGATATTACTGATGACATCCGGTGCTGTATGCTGCTGACTTTGCAGGCTGGTGGTGCAAAAATGTAGTCACCACATTCTGGTTTACGGGGTGCTGCAAAAATGGAATCAGCGGTATCCTTAATCTAAAGCCGCCAAAACGCCGCCAGACACACGGTTTAGACACACATAACCGTCACTCTGGTAACAAGCAAGCTGCAGCCTGACAAATTTTGTCAGCTATGAAACAACAAAATCGCAAGTAGCCAATATGAAAATAGTCACCGACTTTCCACACGAAGTTGTCGAGCACGCTGATATGGGCATCACTATGTCTGACGGCTGCCGCATATCGGCACGAGTGTGGATGCCAATTGATGCTGCAACACAGCCGATGCCGGTAATCCTTGAGCATCTGCCCTACCGAAAACGCGATGGCACCATCACACGTGATCAGTTCACCCACCCGTGGTTTGCAGGTCACGGCTACGTCTGTATTCGCACCGACATTCGCGGCAACGGTGAGAGTGAAGGACTGATGAAAGATGAATATAGCCCGCAGGAATTGGCAGACGCGAAAGAAATTATAGAGTGGGCTGCCAGCCAGACATGGTGTAACGGCAACGTCGGTATGATAGGAATTTCGTGGGGCGGATTTAACGGCTTGCAACTGGCCAGTATGCAACCGGACGCATTAAAGGCAGTAGTAACCGTATGCTCCACGGTCGACCGCTATGCCGATGACATACACTACAAGGGCGGTTGCCTGCTCGGTGAAAACTTCGGCTGGGCATCGAATATGTTGTCGTATTCCTCGAGGCCACCAGACCCGGCCCTGGTTGGAGACAACAAGTGGCTCGAGATGTGGCAACACAGGCTTGAACATCTGGAATTCGACCTCTCTGCCTGGTTGCGCCATCAGCATCGAGATGATTATTGGAAGCACGGTTCAGTCTGTGAAGACTACTCAAGTATAAAAGCCGCCGTGCTCACGGTGGGCGGCTGGCACGACGGCTACAGAAATACTATTTCGAATTTAGTAGAAAACCTTAAATCTCCTGTAAAAGGTATTGTCGGTCCGTGGATTCATAAGTATCCACACTACGCAGCGCCTCAGCCGGCGATCGGATTCCTGCAGGAGTGTAAACGCTGGTGGGACAAATACCTGAAAGGACTGGATACCGGTGTGGAAAACGAACCGGATTACCGCGTGTACCTGATGGATAGCATTGAACCAAAGCGCTGGCTCAACGAACGACCCGGCAGATGGATAGCGCAGAGCGAGTGGCCCTCCCCTGACATCAATCCTGTTAATTTCTACATAAGTGAAAATAACACTCTGTCGAGCAGTGCAGGCGTTACCAATGTAACTATCTGCTCACCACAGGACTGTGGCGCGTCAGCAGGTGAGTACTTTCCATTTGCATTCAATGATGAACTGCCCGATGAACAATCTCATGACGATCAGCGCTCTGCCTGCTTTACCAGTGACCCGCTAACCTCAGGCTTCGATATTGTTGGTGCACCGACAATGTCATTGTCACTGATTCCAGACAGCACTAATGCACTAATTGCAGTAAGACTGCTGGATGTTCTGCCGGACGGCCAATCAGCATTAATCACCTACGGTGTTTTGAACCTTACTCATATTCATTCTCACGAATATCCCAACGCACTTTTACCCGGTCATAAAATAGACTTTGAAATCACCCTCGATCAAATCGCCTACCAGATACCAGCTGGCCACAAACTGCGTATTGCTTTGTCTAACGCATACTGGCCAACACTCTGGCCTTCACCCACACAATCAACTCTAAAATTAACTGCTGGCACGCTCGCACTGCCAGTTCGTAAATCATCCAACAACCGGGAAGATGAAATACAATTTGAAGCGCCGGAAGGTGCCGCTCACTGGCAGCCACTCGAACAACGAGCCGCATCCTACCACCGGGAAACAACGACAGATCCCGCCAGTGGAGTGACCACTACTGCTGTTATCTGTGATTTCGGCGAAAACCAGGACACTGAGCATGGATTAATCTCAGGTGAAAAAATGCAGGAACACTGGAGCATTCATCCGAATGATCCACTGTCTGCCAGAGTAGATACAAGCTGGGAACAAATCGGCGGTCGCGAAAACGCTATGTGGAAGACCGATGTTATAAGCAGCATGCACAGTGATGAAACAACGTTCTATTTCGAAGCTGAGCTAACTGCAAGCCTTAATGGTACTATTTATTTCAGCAAATCCTTCAAAGATAAGGTGCAACGCGATTTGGTTTAGTCAGCGAGTTAAACGCTACGTATCGCAGCAGCAGATACTTTCTCCCAGCCTCGCTCAATTTTGAAAGCAGCCCGCTCTACCGGTGCTGCGAGCGAATCTTTTATGACACGTTCAAAGAAAATCAGGTGGGGTTCGTTTTTCGTATTGACGTCAGAGACTTCCCAAACAACACCATTCCGGTCTTTCCATCTTTCGCCAATATTGGTTGTCTCAATACTTGTAGCTACCATTCCGTGTTCCCTCACGTCATATAATTACTGATATCAAAATATAAAATAGTACAAATTGTGAGGAATGTATTGACAAATAATTGGCAATAATAACGACCTGCTCAGGTTATAGAAAAAATAACATCTGGCGACAAACCAGCTATTGGAATTCATTGAGAAAGAACCGGGAACCTACGGTACGGCAATTACAACGTATACCGCGATTAGCTACTGCGCTGATTAGTTAGCAACACGGTCAGCTAGTACTCCGGTCAGCCATTCCGGGTCCATCTCCGGCACTGACGACAGCAGTAGTTCTGTATACTCAGGATACGGCGGGGACAGAATTTCGCTTTTTAAACCCTGCTCAACTACCTTGCCCTGAAACATCACTACTATTTCATCAGAGATTGCTTTTACTGTTGCAATATCATGGGTGATAAACAAATAACTAATACCGTATTCCTCTTGTAAACGAAGTAACAGTTTTAAAATACCCTCCTGCACTATCTGATCAAGCGCAGAAGTGACTTCATCACAAATAATAATATCTGGTTGTGCTGCAAGTGCTCTGGCAATGCAAATGCGTTGCTTCTGTCCACCAGACAACTCGGCGGGTAATCGATCTAGAAACGTTTCATCAAGCTCGATCATTGTTAGCAGTTCCATTAGCCGTTCATGTTTTTCCTTGCCCCGCAGATTATGAAAAAACTCCAGTGGTCGCGAGATGATATCTTCAACGGTCTGACGCGGATTCATGGCGGTATCTGCCATCTGATAAATCATCTGAATCCGTCGCAACTGATCAGGGGTGCGGTCAGCTAACTTCTCTGGCAGAAGCTCGCCGTTAAACAAAACGTTACCTGCTGTCTGAGGTAACAAGCCCGTGATAACTCTGGCAGCAGTTGATTTGCCTGAACCAGACTCACCAACTACAGCGACTGTTTTGCCACGTGGCAATTCGATATTGATTCCGTGCAGTACCGGCGTTTTACCATAGGCCGCATCAATATCTTTTAAGGACAAAACAATATCGTCACTGCGCTGCTCTGGTTTCTCAAGCGATCTTACTGACCAGAGGGATCGGGTATATTCCTCCTGCGGTGATTCCAGCATTGTGCGAGTCGGCGCCTGCTCTACCTCTTCGCCAAAACGAAGTACTTTGATCACGTCTGCCATTTGAGCAACCACCGCAAGATCATGCGTGATGTAGATAGCTGCGGTATTGTATTTATCTACAATTTCCCGCATCGCAGATAACACTTCTACCTGCGTAGTTACATCGAGTGCTGTGGTCGGTTCATCAAATATGATCAGATCAGGCCTTGATGACATGGCCATTGCCGTCATTACCCGCTGTAGCTGTCCGCCGGATACCTGGTGCGGATAGCGCTCACCAATGCTGGCTGCATCAGGCAGTTGCAGCGCACCATACAGCTCGACTGCGTCTTCCCGCGACTGTGCATCAGTTCGTAACTGCACACGTGATGCAGATTCTATTGTTTGCTCGATTAACCGATGCGCCGGGTTAAACGCAGCTGCGGCAGACTGCGCTACATAGGCGATTTTTGTACCCCACAGTTTGCGCCGCTGAGATTCTTTAAGGGTAAGCAGATCTGTGCCGTCAAACTCGACGCTGCCACCGGTAAACCTGCATCCCGATCTGGCGAATCCCATTGCAGCCAGACCCAATGTAGACTTACCGGCACCGGATTCACCGATCAACCCCATCACCTGACCTCGTTTGAGCTCAAGGTCTACGCCTTTTATTATCGGGTGCCAGCGCCTATCAGAAAACCCTTCTATATGGATGTCCGTCATTCGCAACAGCAACTGATCACTGTTCAAATTATTAGTGCTCATCGCGCAGCCCGCTGGTTTTGTGCAGGAACCAATCAACGACAAAGTTAACCGCAACCGTTAGCAATCCAATAGCGGCAGCGGGCAACAATGGTGTGAGACCCGCTTTGATGTCGTATTGCGCAAACTGAATCAGTGACGCGTTGTCACGCACCATGGAACCCCAGTCTGCTGTTGGCGGCTGTATACCAACACCTAGAAATGAAAGTGCCGCAATGGTTAGAAATACAAAAGAGAAGCGCAAACCAAATTCAGCCACAAGTGGTGGCATAATGTTCGGCAGAATTTCTTTCTTCATAACCCAGCCCAGTTTTTCACCGCGCAATCGAGCAACCTCCACGTAATCCATCACCGCAACATTAATAGCCACTGACCGGGTCAGCCTGAATACACGGGTGGAGTCGAGCACTGCAATAATAATAATGATACTCAACACACTCGGCTTAAATATAGAAAGCAGTACCAGTGCAAATATAAGACTCGGAATAGCCATCAGTACATCAACTGTTCGACTTAGCAACTGATCGAGCCAGCTGCGATCGATAGCCGCCACCAACCCCAGACCGCCACCAATCAAAAAAGACAGCAAGGTAGTAACCAGTGCAATGCCCATCGTATTGCGGGCTCCGTAGATAAGCCTGCTCAGGATATCGCGACCTATTTGATCAGTACCAAAGCGATGTGTTTCATCCCATGGCGCAAACGGTGCTGGAAAGATTTCCGCCTCGCCATAGGGTGCAAGCCACGGCGCAAACAAAGCCACAATAATGTAGCCAAGCACTACAATCATGCCGAACCACGCAGAAAGAGGTGCCTCTTTTAATGCCAGCCACCATCGCTCAGCACGTGATCGTCTTTTGCGTACCGAACCCACCTCAGCCGCGGCACTATAACTTTGCGAATCAGTTGTTGAGTGTTTATTAATCGAATTTGTCACGGGAGCATGTTTCCCGGCTGACTGTTAAGAGCTGATTGATTCATCTGGGATGTAATAGCCTCGGGTTGGTGACAATACCAATCACATCGGCAATTAGATTCAATATGATATAAGTGGCGGCAAAGATAAGTGCGCAAGCCTGTACAACCGGTATGTCGCGCGAGGTTACCGAGTCAACCATTAACTGACCAATCCCCGGATAGACAAACACCACCTCTACCACCACTACGCCCACCACCAAAAAAGCCAGATTAAATGCAATGACAGTGGCAATTGGCGCCCACGCGTTCGGCAGTGCGTGCTTTAAAATTATCTCTGAACGAGATGCCCCCTTGAGTCGCGCCATTTCTATATAAGGGCTGGCAAGCAGGTTAATAATCGCTGCCCGTGTCATGCGCATCATGTGTGCAACGATCACCAACGTTAAAGTAATAGCCGGCAATGCAATGCGCCTCAACCGCTCGCCCAGTGCCATGTCTGCATCAACGGTGGCTAGTGATGGAAACACCTGCCACAGCGATGCCAATAACAAGATCAATACGTATGCAACAAAAAACTCCGGCATTGATATGGTGGTTATGGTGGCTACATTAACACTGCGGTCATACCACGAGTTCCGATACAACGCAGCGGTAAGCCCGAGAAACAAGGCAAGCGGCACCGCTATGACTGCTGTCACCCCGGCTAGAAACAACGTATTTTTCAGACGCGGCGTAATCATCTCTGCGACGGATCGCGATCTGTCCTGCCCCGATGCCGAGCGTCCTGAAAACGACGTGCCCAGATCGCCTTTCGCGACGGATTTTACCCAGTTCAAATATCTCAACGGTGCCGGCTTGTCGAGACCGAGTTCTTTTCTGAAATTGGCGACTGTTTCTTCTGTTGCCGCCTGACCAAGTACCGCTTCGCCAAAATCGCCCGGCAGGAGCGAGATAGCGCTGAATATGATCGCGGAAACCACAAAAAGCGTCACTATTCCTAATAAAAGCCGCTTGACAATAGTGATTAGTACCGGATGCAATTAATTTGACCTGTTTTGTTTCGGCCTGATTTGTCAGGCCGTGATTTGTTATAGTAAGGGTTACTGGTGCAGTATGCCTCTCTCAATTTGTTACTGTACCAATGGACAGCAATACCGTCTAACCTATTGCGACACGCCCCACCTTGGTTAATTTCAACCACAGGTGTTAAGCAGCGCAGCAGCGAGAGAATTTCGGATGGCACGCAGATGCCAACCTATACATGAGGAAAATCAATGAAAAAAGATATTGTTATTGACCATGCAGCTCAACTAACTGCAGGTCGTATCAGTCGACGCAAGTTCATCATGACAGCATTGGCAGCAGGTGCAACACTGCCGATGGCGATGTCTATTGCCACCAACGCAATTGCGGCCACACCAGTCAAAGGCGGCCTGTTAAGACAGGGCCATGGCCACGGTTCAACTACCGACACACTTGACCCGGGAACATCCGAAAACGGATTCACTCAGTCACTGCTCTACACCTACGGCAACCATTTGACCGAGGTCGGCAGTGACGGATCACTGATTCCGGAACTCGCTGAAAGTTTTGAACCTTCCGATGGCGCAAAAAAATGGGTTTTTAAACTGCGTAATGGTGTTGAGTTTCACAACGGTAAATCACTTACCGCCGATGATGTTATTGCAACCTATAACTATCACCGCGGTGAAGAATCAAAGTCAGCTGCCAAAGGTTTACTGACAGCGATCACCGATATCAAAAAAGACGGCGACGACACCGTAGTTTTTGAACTGGAAGCAGGCAACGCCGACTTCCCTTATATTGTCAGTGACTACCACCTGGTTATTCAGCCTGCAAAAGACGGTGCAATAGACGCGTTGTCGGGCATTGGCACCGGCGGCTATATACTGGATACATTTGAGCCGGGTGTAAGAGCCGCGTCCAAGCGCAACCCGAACTACTTTAAAGAAGGCAGCGCCCACTTTGATGAAATTGAATTACTCTCAATTGTCGACGTAACCGCACGACAAAACGCAATCATGAATGGTGATGTCGATGTTATAGATAACGTCGATCCAAAAACTGTTGCACTGTTAGCGCGTGCACCTAACCTCAATATTCTTGAGACCACTGGAACCCAGCACTACACTTTCCCTATGCGACTGAATGTTGAACCATTTGGTAACAAGGATCTTCGGCTGGCACTTAAGTACGCCATCAAACGTCAGGAACTGGTTGACAAAATTCTGCTCGGCCACGGTAAAGTGGGTAACGACATCCCGGTATCAGCCGCAATGCCGTTTCTCAACACTGATCTCGAGCAACGTGAATTCAACCCTGAGAAAGCAGCGGAACACTACAAGAAATCCGGCCACAGCGGCACAATCCAGCTGTCAGCATCAGATGCTGCTTTTGCTGGCGCTGTTGATGCTGCACAGCTTATTACAGCTTCAGCTAAAGAAGCCGGCATTGCGATTGAAGTGGTACGTGAGCCCAAAGACGGTTACTGGTCAAACGTCTGGAACAAAAAAGGCTGGTGTGCATGTTACTGGGGTGGTCGACCAACCCAGGACTGGATGTACTCCTCAGCCTACACCGCTGATACCGAGTGGAATGACACAGCCTGGAAAGATACTGATGCCGCGAAGCAGTTTAATGACACCGTGGTGTCAGCGCGCTCTGAAACAGATGAAACAAAGCGCAAGGGCCAGTACTTTGAAGCTCAGAAATTGCTGCATGACGATGGCGGCGCTATCGTTGCGATGTGGGCCAACTACATCCATGCACATTCAAAGAAGCTAACCCACGGTGAAAATGTCGCTGCAAACTGGCAGAACGACGGCAACAAAATCTCCGAGCGCTGGTGGTTTTCGTAACTAGTATTTTGCGTTAGCCTTGTAAAGCTGGTGATTGTAAGATCACCGGCTTTTTTTTCATCTATTTCAACATGTGGCATCTGAGGAGAATGGCAATGGCACTGGAAGATAAAGTCTGCACACTGGTACCGTACTTTACAGTTCAGGATGGCAAGTTAGATGAGTTCAAAGCACTTGGTGAGCAAATGGTAGCTAAAACCAAAACTGAAGACGACGTAGTTTTCTACGGCTTTAGTTTCAATGGCCAACGCGCACATTGTCGCGAAGGCTACAAAAACGCAGCAGGCGTATTAAAGCACCTTGAAAATGTTGGCGAGCTATTGCAGAAGGCATTAAAGATTGCAAGCATCGATCTGTTGGAAGTTCACGGACCTGCCTCTGAAGTTGCCGCGATGCAGGAACCACTGAAAGATTTGAACCCAACTTACTTTACAATGGAAACCGGTTTCCGGCGGTAATGCATTTGCGGCCACCATTTCCTAATCAGTTCTGAGGTAGCTCATGGCCAGCCGTAACGATGAAAACAGGATGACAACCGCCGCCTCGCCGGAGGCTGGTTACTTTCCAGGCTTTGGAAATGATTTCGAAACCGAAGCATTACCGGGCGCACTTCCACAAGGGCGTAACAGCCCGCAACGCTGCTCTTACGGTCTATATGCAGAACAACTTTCAGGCACTGCCTTCACTGCCCCGCGTGGTCAGAATGAACGCTCGTGGTGCTACAGGATTCGTCCATCAGTAAAACATGTGGGTCGATTCAAAAAAATCGAGTTGCCCTACTGGAAGTCTGCACCTCTTGTTCATGATGATGTCACCTCTTTGGGACAATACCGCTGGGACCCCATCCCGCACACCGAAAGTGAACTTACTTTTATTACCGGCATGCGCACAATCACAACCGCCGGTGATGTAAATACGCAAACCGGCATGGCATCAAACGTATACCTGGCAACTACATCAATGACGGACGACTATTTTTACTCGGCCGACAGCGAGCTTTTG
>CAZYRP010000062.1:0-25488 GCA_964649465.1 uncultured Granulosicoccaceae bacterium
TTACTGGCTCCATTAGCTGCAAATCTGGTGGCTCCATTAGCGTGCAAATTAACAGCCGCTGTAGTGCCTTGTCTGTATAGGGTCCCTCAACATAACTCCGGAGCGTCTTGAGACTGGCCTTCCGTTGCTTTGCAGCGTCAGCCCGCCTTACAGTACTGGGACACTTGCCGCGCCGTACCATCACCGCTGCCTCAGACGCCAGCTCACGAGCCACAGTAGGTGATATTTCATCGCTAGTGCCGAGAGCGACTGACCGCTGCCTACTATTAAACCGGTATCGGTAGTAGTAGGTCTTCTTGCCGCTCGGGTGGCATCGTAGCGTCAGTCCCTGAAACGAGTGGTCCGGGTAATCCCGATGCTTGAGGCTCGGTTGTATTGACTCAATGAATTGCTTTGTTAGTCGGTTCATCGTGAACTCCATCGTGCGTATATCGTGCATATACGACGAAAGCAATGCGGTACAGTGCTTCTCAAGGAGTCTCACCAGTAGAGACTTACTGGCTTTCCAAAGGGGAAAATCGCTTAGGCTGGGTTGACATGGTGGGGGTCGTTGGTTCGAATCCAATCGCGCCTACCAATTTTTCCCTTCTCTATTATTGTGCAGTTACCCTCCTTTTCTGCATGCCATGAATCTGACAACACAATAAAAAGACAACGAATTGTCTTCGTGTCTGTTCACGAAAATTCGCTTATTAACGCGCATCTCAAAGTAGCTTCTTGGGAGCCGATTGAGCTGCAGCTATTTATCCCTGTTAAGTGTGCAATCGCGGCAATCTCATCTTTATAGCTTTTGTGAGAGAGTCAATTAAGTCCGTTGGAAAGTCAGGTGGCAATGAGTCAAATAGTTCAGTCATCACACGATCTGCCTGCTCACCAATCTCCTGCAGTATGATCAACATAGAACTACGAGATAGACCGGCCTCCAAACCTGTCTCTATGAAATGTCGCCCATGGATGTCATTCACTTTGTAGTGGTTAGATTTACCCACTCTCATCGCAAGCCTGTATTCGTTTCGTTGTATCTGCTTTTTATCAACAGTGGGTTGTACTGTAAGCACATCGTATATTGGTGTTAGTTCAAATCTTCCTTGCGAGGACAACTTAATGCTGAAGTTTTTGGCATGGCCATCGGTAGCTCCAATCAACCAAAACAACACCTGCACTTTATAAAAAGTTTTTTTATCTTCAATCGGTACGTCACTACCAACAAGCAGATCCATAATTTCCAGAATTCCAGGGCCACCATCACTCTGGTATTTAAGCGTCGACGGATAAGAAAGAGCTTGGCAACAGTCTTCCTGATGGACACGGATGAGCTCATTGGTAGGTAACCACTTTCTATCAAAGCGCTCCACAACCAGCGCTTTGTGCTTGCCGAACTTCTCTATCTCAGCTTTGGCTGTTTCAATTCCAAACGCTTCAATTAACTTCAAACACAGGTATTCATTCTCCACGCTGTTCGATAGGTCCATCCCATTAGACAACCGTCCTATCTGCGGCTTAATGATATGCGTAGTTGGCGTTGTACCTAATGGTTCCAACCATTTTCCACCATGAAAAAGCAACGCAGTTTTTTCTTGAGCACCAGCTAAAGATATTCTAAATCCGTTATCTTTGGTTATACCAAGCGGAGTTGCTCTTAGATTATCCAGTTTCACCCCAATCTCTTCGACTGAGATCTCCCTACCATCGATACCTGTATTTGTATCGAGCTCTTCATCTGCTGGTATAAACTGAAAAGCGCCAACGCAGTCTCGTCCAATCATGGATAGCAATGAGTAAGGATCTGTACCGTCAGCCCCGACACGTTCGGCCACTCTGTTTCTAACAGATTGCTGATCTGGCAAAAGGTTTTCAAATACGGCAGTAACGACATCACCCGAGTATCTATCCTCCCTCAGAGGCAGAGATACCGATACCGGAAGCGCATCGTCCCGATTCAACCAGGCCGCGTCATAAGCAAAGTGTATCGCGCCGTTTCGTTCTTTTTTTATCAGACCTACACTTCGAGATTGCAGACAAACCTTAAGCGGGTTGAATTTAGAACTTCTCGCCACTACCCGTCGCCTTCTACATTGTCTGATTTGCTTCGATCAGTCACTATTAATTCTAAATCTAAAGCTGCACAAAGGTCGAAGATGGTTTCCAGCTTACTACCGGGAGAGCCGTTTTCGATTTTGGAAATGGTCTCCTGCCAGACACCGCTAATGTTAGCGAGATCCTGCTGACTCATCGTATTCTCTTTACGTTTCCGCCTTAAGGCATGACCGATGCTTTTGGGAGTTCTTGCAAGCTGTTGTTTCATATCGCTAAATTTTATGACCCGCGGACAATAATCGGTAATTATGGTCTATATATCATATAATGGCAATATGATCTACAGGCCATAGAACGGCCATTGCGATAACGAACTAAGCAACACCCGGAAAATCACTTTAATCCACATTGGCTGACTCGAGGTTGCAGTTAAGGCAATACTTTGGCTAGCGCCCGCGGACTCAAAAAGTGCATTCCTCAGTTGCTTTCAGACCTATACGTAGAACGGATGCCGCACGACTTCCAGGGCTCCTAGTCTAATAATCGTCTCTCTGCTGGAGCCTAAGAACAGTCAAACCTATAACCACTGCCCGTACGTGAACCGAACGAAATATTATGATGGAAACAAAGAACACCTCATACTGCACTGCTTACCGAGGACAGAGTTAATGGCATCCAGGAGTATCGGTTGAGCAACTCTAATGATCTGAATTCACTCAAAATAGAGAACCTGCGACTTATTCGATTGCTAGAGAAACACGGGATCCCCTGGAAACTCGAAGAAACTGTTACACCTCCGCATGCACGCGAACAATCAGTGCTCACTACATCTGAAAAGGTAAGGTTATTCAGGGAACTGTTCAACGGTCGAAGTGACGTATTTCCTATTCGTTGGGAAAGCAAAAAAGGCAAATCAGGATACTCGCCAGCTTGTGAGAACGAATGGCGTGAAGGCGTATGCAAAAAGCCAGCTGTAAAATGCAGCGATTGCTCGCACCGGCAACTTACTCCGGTGAGAGATGAAGTTATTTACGACCATCTAGCAGGCGAACATACTATCGGAGTCTATCCGTTGTGCACTGACAATAGTTGCGCGCTACTCGCTGTAGATTTTGATGATGCTGATTGGAAGGCCGATGTAAAGGCGTTTGCCAGATCCTGTGAGGACTTGAGTATCCCGGTTGCTATTGAGATATCGCGATCCGGAAGTGGGGCTCACGCGTGGATCTTCTTCGATTCAAATGTTGCTGCAATTGATGCACGACGCCTGGGTACGGCGGTCATTAGCTATACGTGCTCTCAAACTCGACAGCTGCAGCTCAAGTCGTACGATCGACTATTCCCGAATCAGGATACGATGCCCAAAGGGGGCTTTGGCAATCTGATTGCATTGCCCTTGCAAAGACCAGCACGCGACAAAGGCTACAGTGTATTCGTTGATAAAAACCTTAAGCCTTTCTCTGATCAATGGGAATATCTCAGTACCATCAAGCGCATGAACCCCGTCGATATTGAATCAACCATTTTACAAGCTACTGACGGGAGTCACCCGTTGGATGTTTCATTCATAGATGGCGAAGATCTGGCGACTCCCTGGAAAACTAAAGCAAGTTTATCAAAACAACTAACCGGCGAGATGCCGGCTACCTTGAAAATTACATTCGCTAATTTGCTCTACTTTGAAAAATCAGAGCTACCACAACCATTAGCCAATCGCTTAATTAGACTGGCTGCATTTCAGAATCCTGAATTTTACAAAGCGCAGGCAATGCATCTTTCAACGTGGGATAAGCCACGACTGATCGGATGTGCGGAGAACTACCCTAACCACATCGCCCTTCCCCGCGGCTGCCTCGACGATATTCAGGATCTACTTAAGCAGAACAACATAACTTATGAACTTGTCGATGAGCGTATTACCGGAGATCCCATTGACGTTAAATTTTTGGGCACCTTACGATTAGATCAAGAGGCTGCAGTGTCTGGAATGCTCTGTCATGACCATGGTGTGCTATGTGCACCAACTGCTTTTGGCAAGACCGTAAGTGCAGCGGCAATAATCGCTCGGCGCAACGTTCGGTCATTAGTTCTTGTTCACCGCAAAGATTTACTGGATCAATGGAAGGAGCAACTAGGCATATTCCTCGATATCGATAATATTGGAATTATCGGCGGGGGAAAGTCAGATCCTAAAGGTACTGTAGACATTGCTTTAAGCCAGTCGATTTCCCGCCAAGGTCAAGTCAACCCAGTGGTGGAGAATTATGGTTTAGTGATCGTGGATGAATGCCATCACTTTGGTGCGGTGTCATTCGAGGCTATCTTGAAACGTGTCAAAGCCAAATACCTACTTGGACTTTCAGCCACCCCCAATCGACGGGACGGTAAAGAGCCAATAATGTTCATGAGTATCGGTCCCGTACGTTATACAGCCTCACGTCCAGCTACTACTCCACAGGATCTGGCTGTAACACCACAATACATCATAACCCCAATTGAAATACCAAGTGATTTTCAGATTCAAAGTGTTTATCGGCATTTGGTTGAAGATGCCAATCGAACGAGGAAAATCGTCTCTCAAGTACTTGACTCATTTTCTCAAGGTCGGAAAGTGCTCGTACTGTCAGAGCGAACCGAGCACATAGACAACATCTATCAACTTCTAAAATTTGAAATACCCACATTGCTCGTACTGCATGGCCGGATACCGAAAAAGGAAAGGATCACGACTATGAAGAAGTTGAAGTCACTAGCTCCTGCCGAGCCGCGAGTAATACTTGCCACCGGAAAGCTAATAGGTGAAGGGTTCGATCACCCTCCTCTCGATACGCTGGTATTGACAATGCCAGTATCCTGGAAAGGAACTTTGCAACAATATGCAGGCAGGCTACATCGAGAGTGTGCTGGCAAGTCAAATGTTCGTATATTTGATTTTGTCGATTCCGGGCATCCGGCATTGTTAAGAATGTGGGAAAAAAGAAAGCGCGGGTATCGATCTATGGGTTATCAGATCGCCGAGAGGGGTCGATGATATACACTACTGGAAACCAAAAAAAATAACTCTATTTCCACGAGCCACCAGGCTCCCAATTTTTATCAAAGCCGATTCGGTTATGCACTGCTTCTAAAACTGGCGAAGCAATAACTGATATGTCCTCTAACAAATTGTCAAAACTAGCTGGCGCATCAACTTGGGACTTGTTTAAGAATGCTGTCCATTGCAGTTGCTTATCTCTGGACTGCAATAACTCCTCCTTGAGCTCTGAAAACAATAGTGTCTCTGTACCCCTATTCGCCATCGTCTGAGTAACAGCCTTACACAGTTCTTTGCCCACAAACGCATGTTGCCTAATTCGCCAGATATCGTAAAAGTCCTTCATACGACTGTTTAACGCACCTAATTGAATCATTGCCTCTAGCTTCTCAGCAAACACCGTTTCTGGTGGATAAATATGTAATACCGGTGCGGGATGATCAAGAAGAGTGGGATACTGGCCTTTTTTCGGGGCTGGGTAAACAGCATCTCCAAATGCGATATCTAACTGCAAGCGAGATTTAGCTTTACCGAGAAAAGCGTCGCACACAATGCGCACACCTTCATAGTCGGCGTCTTCTTTTATTATCTGTCCTTCTACGGAAGTTATATCAAAAACCAAACCGTCTTCCATGTCATGCGAAATCACATCACTGACAATCTTCACCAAGCGCTCGACTGTGTTGTCACCGAATGCCAAAAAATCAATATCCCGAGTTGCCCTGGTATCTTTCGACATCCACACTCGAAAGAGCAGCGCACCTTTTAAAACAAATTGATCTACGTACCGCGATTTACTCAACCGATACAAAAAACGTTCTATGACAAAATAGAGAAATAACTCATTGAAAGATTGACCCTCCGTGCGTGCTTTATTTAAAAGTCGCTGATGCACTGACGCCGCGATGTCCTTCGCCATGAGTGCTACAGCACAGCTTCAAGATATGGCCGCATATATTTTTCAACGCGACATACCCTTGCATATTTCAGAAGGTCTCGAGGCTTTGGTTTCATCTGCCTCTTGTACATCTCCACCGCCTCACGAAGTGTGTCGATTCCTATTTTATCTCTAAATTTGAATATATCCGCCAGTGTTTTCTCTGGGCTATAAACTCTAACTGTTGCAGCATCGATCACATGAGTTTCAATTCCGTCACTGAACGCGTTACCAGAAAACGTGTAAATCTTATTAGGCGGGTACTCCACGCGAGGTTTTTCTTTGCCACGCTTAATGGCGACAGAGACCACATAAGGAATCTGTGTCGTGATTTGATGGAAATGAAGTGCGGAAATAAGGCAAACAACACCATCTGGAATTCTGTGAGCAATGGTAACCAGATCCGGATCAGACAGCTCAGGCATACTTACCAAACGATAGAGCCCACGACTTAGACCTTCAAGCTCGCCAGAATCACGCAGGCCGTAGAGTATCCTTCGATGAATCCCGTGTTTTAGCGCCTCACTTGTTCTCAGAATTCCACCGTGAGAACGGAATATTTCGCGGGCCTCTTCAATTTTTTTAGTAGTCAGATAATTCGCTGCCATTGGACAATTATACCTACAGGTTCTACATTTCTGTAGGTATTTTTGTCCAAATTCTAACCCATCGCTATTTGCTCCGGTGAACTCTTATTTCCTCACCAAAAACCTTCACAATGGCAATCGATCACGCTTGTTCGGCTTAGTGAAAATCGTGGTAATTGCCAATACTCTTTGAAGTTCCCCCAGAGACTCGAAGCAGTCAAAGTACATTATTTCGTTGTCTTTAATTTTTCATTTAAGCTATTGTTTTAAAAAATATTTCATGCGGTTTTCACGCAACCATGACATAGTGGGGGCTGTCGCTTCAAATCCAATCACGCCTACCAATTTTTCCTTGCACATCATTCAAAGTTCATTTCTTACCCAATTCAATTCCCGAGCTATCGCATCGTCGAGCGATTGTTCTTTGTAGGCTGCAGGTAGAACATCCCAGGTGTAAGTCTCCACCTCGAGGTGGTTGCTTAGTGGATTCTGCGCGTGCAACCTCATTGCCTCTCTTACAAAGAACTGTGTGGATGTAAACTCCCCCAGATTATCAAGAAATATTGGCACGTGAAAATGAACTCGCCACTCACGTGGCAAACCGTCATCCTCTAGTTGTTCAAAGGCCTGAGGTAAATCGCTGTAGCGGTTTATGGTGTCGTTGTGTCGTTCCACCACCTGATGCAAATACACTTCGTCGATAAAAGGTTTCAGCGATTCAGCGCGTTGAGTGTTTACATCTTGCAGACGAAGCCCGGCGCTTATCTGTAGTTTTCCTATAGTGATATTCGCATCACGCAAAGCGCTGATGCATTGATTAGCGTGTTCAAATTCAACCGCGGCATGACAGAGATCGAGGCACAGCGTTAAGTGCGTTCGTAGTAATTTACACGCATTTTCAGACTCAATATCAAGCTCCTGTTGAAGTTGCTTTGCGGCGATATCTGAATATAAATAGTTGCTAAAAAAATCGACCGATTCCTGCACTGTTTCAAGGAAGCAGCACGGCTCGGGTTCAAGTGCCAGCGTAATGCACTTGCCAGTTTTCTGCTGCAGCCTTGCCAGGTGAGCGCAGTGACTGACAAAGAAGCGTGTCATTTGCAGAATATCAGCCTCGGTTTTTACATTGTCTTTGAAAGCGCCCGGCACCGTGCTGATACTTCCTGTTTGATCAGCGTTTAAAAACTGCGCAAACAAGTCTGCCAGTTGATTCGTATAGCGCAGCCGTTCCGGGTCTTTCCAATCTGGCAGGTAAACCTCTTCCTTAACTCTCGTGCCATGAAAAGGTCCATACGGAAAACCATTAATAGTAAAGATGTAACAGCGTTGCTCCGTCAGTATCTGCTGGAGCTCATTTTGCGCTTCGGTATTAGCAAGGTCTTTGGCAGCTTGTGCAGATAAGCGCAGGCCCAGCCCGAACTCCTCATCAAAATTGAGCGCTTGCCGGATAGGTGGAATGTGTTTTTTAAGATTATCCAATACGTCACGCAAACTTTCGCCTGCATGAATGTTGGAACAGTAGGTCAGATGAAATTCTGACCCATTGTTGTGCTGCAATCGCATGGTGATCCGGTTTAGTTAGCTGGACCGCCAGTGAATCATGATTTGTGTTGCATTAAAAGTCCTTCGCTCAGTATTATTACCCTATGCAAAATACTCTCGTCATTCTTGTTGTTGGACTCAGTCCCGCATTGGTTGGAGAGCACACTCCAAACTTACTGAAATTGTCGCAGAGGGGCGGTTTACGGCCACTTAAGGCGGTAACACCAGCGGTAACCTGCACAGCACAGTCAAGCCTGGTTACCGGACTTACACCATCAGAACATGGCATCGTTGCTAATGGCTGGTACTTTCGCGACTTGTCAGAAGTGTGGCTATGGAGACAATCAAACCGACTGGTCAATGGTGAAAAGATCTGGGATCGCGGGAAAGAACTCAATAAAGACTTTACCTGCGCCAAAATGTTCTGGTGGTACAACATGTATGCAACTGCAGACTGGAGTGCAACACCAAGACCCATGTACCCGGCCGATGGTCGAAAGATTCCAGATCACTACACCTACCCCGCAGAGCTTCATGATGAACTGGATGCTAAGTTTGGCCAGTTTCCGCTCTTTAAATTCTGGGGGCCAGCTGCTGACATCACATCGAGCAAATGGATTGCTGATGCTACCTGCCATGTTATGCAAACGCGCAATCCAACACTCACACTGACTTATCTGCCGCACCTGGATTATAACTTACAACGCCTGGGGCCAGATCTTGAACACGCAGATATACAGCGTGATTTGCGTGAGGTTGACGAGCTTTGTGGTCAGCTTATAGATGTTGCAGACGCACAGGGACAGCACATAATGGTGGTGTCCGAATACGGCATAACACCTGTTAGCGATGCAATTCATATCAATCGCAGCTTGCGGCAGGCGGGGCTTTTAAGAGTAAGAGTAGAAAAAGATCACGAACAAATCGATGCCGGCGCATCTGATGCATTTGCAGTTTCAGATCACCAGCTGGCGCATGTTTATGTTAACAACCCCGATCGTCTGGATGAAACACGGGAACTACTCGCAAAGCTTGATGGCGTGGAGCATGTACTAGACGATAACGGTAAAACCCAGTGGGGCCTTAATCACGAACGCGCCGGCGACCTGGTGGCAATTTCGAAAGCTGACCGTTGGTTTAGTTACTATTACTGGCTGGATGACAAAAGAGCACCAGACTACGCCCGCACAGTCGATATACATCGCAAACCGGGATACGATCCGGTAGAACTTTTCGTGGACCCGGCCATTAAACTACCCATGGTCGCTATCGGTTCGCGGCTGGCACGTAAAAAACTCGGTTTTAGAACCCTGCTTGATGTGATCTCGTTAAAAGATACTCAGCTGGTTAGGGGTTCGCACGGCAGACCAACAGATGACCCGCAACACGGGCCAATTTTAATCAGTTCAACGAATGAGTATTTACCAGACGGTGAAGCAGATACGTTGCAGTTTAAGGAGCTTGTGTTAGCCCATATCTTCGGCAGGTAACATCTTACAACAAGACTTATAGGCGGCTGCCTGGTGTGTCATGTCATTCTATAATCAAATTGTTGGCTTTGCGCTTGACACCGGATTCCTCAACTACGGGTTCCCTGCCGCCACGCAGTATCGAATTGCCTTCATATACGGTGCGTTGATCTATTGCAGCTGGATTCAACCAATCATCCTCGTGCATCTGTCCGCTTTGGCCATAGGCTGATAAAGCATTTTTATAACAGACCAGTTCGACGTGTTCTTTTGGTACACCACGTTCAAGTGCAAGACGCGCAGTCTTGGCAACACCTAACGGTTCAGAAATGCCCCAGTCACAAGCTGAGTCAACCATAATTCGTTGTGCACCATACTCGGTTAGAATATCAACCATTCGTGCATTACCCATTTTGGTTGACGGATAAATTGAAAAAGCTGCCCAATATCCACGATCAAGAACTTCACGAACGGTTTCTTCATTGTTGTGATCAACAATAATTTTTGACGGATCCATGCCATGCTCTTCACACACGTCCATCGATCTGGATGTACCGCGTTTTTTATCTCTGTGGGGGGTGTGAATCATCACAGGTAAATCAAGCTCTTTGGCAAGTTCCAGTTGCAACCGGAAATATTTGTCCTCCAGTTCGGTTTGTTCGTCGTAGCCAATTTCACCGATTGCGACAACGCCCTCCTTTAGCGCAAACCTGGGTAGTATTTCCATCACGGCTTCAGCCAGTGCTTCGTTGTTTGCCTCTTTGGAGTTAAGACCTACAGTGCAGTAGTGGCGAATACCGAATTGTCCTGCCCTGAAACGCTCAAAGCCTATAATTGCCGACAGATAGTCGATGTAAGTACCAACATGAGTCCGTGGCTGCCCGACCCAGAAAGCTGGCTCAATCACAGCGACCACACCGGATGCCGCCATTGCTTCATAGTCATCAGTGGTGCGCGAGATCATGTGCGCATGCGGATCGATAAACATCATAAGGCGTTATCCGATTGGTATTGTTGTTCGTGTATGGTGTCCCACGTCAGTGAGCCACTGCTTATGCGTTCGGCAATAGATGTATGAACGTTCAAAAATTTTGCTGCGCGCGGTTCGGGACAAACGCTCAGCGCCAGCAAGGCTGCACTCTTTTCGATGTTATTGTCAGACTTCAAGGCACGCTCCAGGTCGTCAATCATATCACCCGTTGCAAAGGGCCCGACGCAGCGCCACAGTTCATAGGTGACATCACGACCTGCGGCCCAGCGCTCATTGGCATAGTCACATAAAATTCTTGCAAGCTCTGCATTGGCGCGTTCGTCAAGACCATAGATGGGTGCGAGTGTACTGTCGATGAACAGGGCTTTTAACACCATATGATTCCATCGATTTTCATCGAAGTGCGCTGCCGGATACGGGTTTTGGTGCGCAATAGCCTCAAATACAGAGCGAATGTTGGTGCGCAAACCTTCACCTACCTGCTGATCAAGCATACTGCTTTGTGGATAATGAGCCACACCGCTATACAACGCGATAGATTCAGCCAGGTCTGCGTTGCGACATAAATCAGTAATGGTCTCACCGAACTGATCCTCTCGCAGCCCCGCCAGATGGCACATCACGGCGACCCGTGCTGCCACGTCGATGCTCCAGCCATTTGGATTCCAGCCTTGCAGGCAATCTTCCGCTTCAGCTAGCTCCGAGGCAGTTAGTGACAGATCTTCTCGCCCCAGCCTTCTCGGCACCAACCCCAGAGTGATATGCAATTCACGATCAGAATTTGATTGACTAATTTTTTTTAACTGGCCGTTATACCAGTCAATCTGATCTGCGGTCAGACGACTCTCGAGCCATTTATTGATTAAGTCAGCCGTCATTTTTTCTTATGGTAGAGCCAGATGTCTTATCAAGCCAGGGCATGGACACAATTTACTAACGCTGTGCGGAGGAAGTTAGATTTGCCTGTTTTTCAGCCATTGTATGCTCTTTTCCACCAGATCGTCATCCATCTCGTGTACCTCAACACCTGTGCCGAGAGATTCAAGTAGCGTAATAGTTAGCTTGCCACCCAGATGTTCACGAAAATCTGCAAGGCCTGTGAGAACCTCCAGTCGACCATCGGCAGATTTAATTTCAAGCCCCGGATGCCACAATCTGAAACCCAGATGCTCAAGCAAAAAACATACTCGGTCGTCATCACCCTGCGGCAATAGCCCGGATAACACAGAATAACGGGTATCAAGTGCGAGCCCGATTGCCACCGCCTCACCATGCCTTACATGGTATCGCGTAATAGTTTCCAGCTTATGCGCCGCCCAGTGGCCATAGTCCAGCGGTCTTGCACTGCCGGTTTCAAACGGATCACCACCCTGTCCAATCTGGCGCATGTGTAACTCTGCACAGCGTTTGATCATGAGTTGCATGGCGGGTTCTTTGAACACAGCCAGATCATCGGCGTTATTTTCCAGCCACTGATAAAAAGTCTGATCCCGAATCAGTGCCACTTTAACCGCCTCTGCCATACCGGATATTTTATCCCGCTCTGACAAAGTGCGAATGAAGTTGTAATCGTTAAGTACTGCGAATGGCGGTGCAAACGTACCAATATAGTTTTTCTGTCCAAAAAGATTAACGCCGTTTTTCACACCTACACCGGAGTCATTTTGAGCCAATACCGTGGTCGGAATTCGAATATGCCTGATACCCCGGTGTGATGTCGCCGCGACCAGACCAACAGCATCCAGCAACGCTCCGCCACCAATAGCCACAACGTAGGAATGGCGATCTATGTGCAAGTCTGCAATCGACTGCTGCATTTGCTCAACGAAGTGAAGATCGGACTTCAATTTTTCACCGGCCGGCATTGCTATCGGCGTGCATACCAATTCGATTGACTGACTGTGCTGCGATGCGTAGTTGCCAATTTCCGTATCCAGCGCAGGCATTGCCGCACGCAAACCGTCGTCTACAAACACAATGATCCGGTGACGTTTCTGCGGCTCAAGGCGAGTAAGTGTTTGCAACAGGATCGGGTTGTCCGGTGCAAACAGCTTGTCAGTGAAGTGCACCGGAAACTCATAAGACACCGAGAAATTCTGCCAATACACGTTGTCAGCTGAAGAATCTTCTGCTTGCAAAAGCAAGGCATCAGCCGCTTTATCAGAACTATCTGGCATCTTTTTATTATGTTGTCCGTCAACTCTGATGATAGTTCATCCCTACCTCCAATCAACTCATTTTTACTTTGCCTGACACAACCAGTAGCTACGGTTATGATCAGCAAGTGTGCAAATGCTCTGTCCGTAAAAAAATCGAAGGCCAACATGCGAGCAATTTTTATAATTTGTCTACTATTGATGCTGCTGTTTGCCGGCTTTCAATACAATGATCCGGATGGATTGGGCTGGGTGGCAGTTTATGCAATCCCGGCTGTCTGGACTGCTATCGCCGCATTTCGCCGTTCATTCCTCGGCAACAGATTCACCCGCTACGTCCTGTTGCTTTGTATATTTCTGTCAGTCGCTGGCATGATCTATTTCTGGCCAAAATCCGCTGGCTGGTGGCGCCAGGAAGTCTGGTGGGAGGTCGAAACTGCGCGTGAAGGCATGGGACTGATGATCGTAACCATTGTTCTGCTTATTGTGTGGTTTGGCCGTGCAAGATCTGCTGGCCGAAGTTCGTGACTGCTTCTGTGCGCAGTAGCGATTCGACAAACGCCAATTTCCTGGCGCTCTAGTTATTCGCAGTTTAGCTCCCCGCTGTACTGCTCCCGCCCAGGAACCATCTGGCCGCCGCGCTGACGTCGTCCCACTACTGATTTTCAAGCGCCTGCAATTGCATTTGTTGCCTGAATACTGTTGAAATTTAAAAGCTATAACCGTTTGTTTTTAAAACAGTTATTCTCATAACCCACCTCGGCACGAATAGTCGATTGCCAAATCCTCCCAGCATCTTTGGAAGCGACTCCAAACCGACTAAAAATGACCGGGATCCCGTAAAGAAATAGCAATTTTTGTCGATGTTTTCTAACAGGTAGAACTCCGATAGATACATTAATACGGAATATGCTTTTTGAGCAAATACCGCGATAAAGCAGCTGCTCAGGCAAAGCAGCGCAACAGAGTGATTGTTGAACCCCTTGAGCCGAGAACGCTGTTCTCCGCAGATGTAGTCTCAGCGTCGCTTGCGCTGGATCTCATTGATGACAGTTCACAAGAACCGTACAACTGGCCGGCAGACAATGCACAGCCAGGTTTTAGTGTGTCTGATAGCAAAGGCTTCGCCTACCCGCCAAACGATAGCGAAGTCCGCAACAGGACAGACAGTTCTTTCAGCGTCGGTGAGACCGGAAACAACAGCCGCGGCCTGATCGGATTTGAAGAGCAGGCTTCGGATGTACTCGCGGAGATTGCACCGGATTACAAACAATCGCGTCAGTTAATTATTATCGACGCGCGAGTCGATGATGGCGAAGCGCTGCTTGAGGATGTCATTAACAACGGACAGTCAGGCACGGACTTCGAGATAATTCAGCTGGCTGACGACTCTGATGGTATCGAACAGATCACACTTGCGCTGAGCGCTGACAGCAATCAAAAGTACGATGCCGTTCACATTATCGCTCATGGTTCTGATGCCGAATTGTTAATGGGTTCGACACAGCTCAACAGCGGGAATCTTCAAAACTACCAGAATGAATTCTCCAGCTGGCAAACCGGAATGTCGCTCAACGCTGACATCCTTTTGTACGGATGCGATGTCGCACAGACTGACCATGGACAAGATTTTGTTGATCAAATAAGTCTTTGGACCGGCGCAGATCTCGCCTCCAGTACCGACCTCACCGGCCACGCTGATCTCGGCGGCAACTGGGAATTGGAGTACACCGTCGGCACGATCGAAACAGATCTCGCGTTTTCGACGGACGCGCAACACAACTGAATGGCTACACTGGCATCAATCACGGTCACAACATTGATGGACGTCGACGACGGTACAACCACCAGTATTAGTGACTTGATTGCGAACCCCGGAGCCGACGGAGAGATCTCACTTCGCGAAGCCATCATTGCCGCCAATGCGGACGCCACGATAAATACAATCATTCTGGGCTCGGGCATTCACGACCTTTCGATTACCGGCGGTGGCGACAAGGTAGGCGATCTCAACATCAATTCCGATATAGAAATTATCGGTGCTGCAGACGGAAGCACAACGGTGGATGCCACCGGGCTGAGCGATCGCGTTTTTAATATCGACGATAACGCAAATGCAGTAGTTAGCAATCTAACCGTTACAGGTGGATCGTCGAATAGCGGAGGTGGCGGCTTTTTCGTTACAGCTGGTGCCAGCCTTAGCCTTGATAATACTATTGTGGCTGATAACGAAGGCTCGCAAGGTGGTGGTATACGCAACCTGGGCACGATCGAAGTCAGCAATTCATCCATCATTGACAACACAGCAACAAGCAGTGGTGGAGGCATTTCAACTGATGGAGTCGCGCTATTTGACAACGTCATAATAAGCAACAATGAAAGTAATGCTGCAGGTGGCGGTATCAGAAACCACGATACGCTAACCGCCACTAACTTAACCATTGCCAATAATATAGCAGGCGGTAGTGGTGGAGGTATCTCCAGTAACGGGAACCTTACGTCTAACACGGTCACTGTGAGTGGCAACCAAAGTGATAACACCGGCGGCGGCTTGCATATTAACGGCGCTTCACATGTGCTGCAGAATACAACCGTATCTGGAAATTCATCCACCTCCAATGGGGGAGGCATTTATGTTAATTCCGTTACTGTAATCCTGGGCTCCGCCACAGTGACCGATAACTCTGCGACCGGCAGTGGTGGTGGGGTTTACCTCTCAAATTCGGCTGGACTCAATCTTACAAATTCAATCTTAGCTGGTAACACGGTGGGTAATAGCGATATTGAATTAAGAGGCGACATTCTATCCGGTGGTAGCAATATTATTGGAAATGACGCTGGTGATTCCGCAGGAGGCAGTGGCTACATAGCAAGTGATCTGCAGGATCAGACCGGCTTGTTATTGGGTCCGCTGGCGGACAACGGCGGACCGGTACAAACGCACGCGCTGCTAGCAGGTAGTGTAGGTATTGACCCCGACGGGCCGGATGTCGGGGCTTTCGAATCCGATACAGCTGCCAATGACCTACCCCTTTCCCCAAATCTTTCCACAGCTACTATTGACGAAAACAGTGCCAACGGTACTGTAATAGATACTGTAACCACCACCGGGGGGCTCAGTAACGCAACCGGTATAACTTCTATACTCGACAGCGACCCGTCGCTCGAATATTTCCCTGCCACAGGCAAGTTCTACAAAGCAGTTGGTGGCAACTTCACGTGGGTTGATGCAAATTCAGAGGCCAGCGCCACAAACTTGAATGGTGTCACCGGGCAACTGGTGACTATTCGAAGCCAGGAAGAAAACGACTTTATACAAGGATTAGCCAGCTCACAGCCAACCCCCGAAGATGTTTGGATTGGCGCATCGGATCAAATATTTGAAGGTGACTGGCACTGGTATGCAGACGGCAATCAGGACAACAATGAGTTGTTCTTTATAGGAGACGGGACGGGTTCAGCACAGCCAGGTTTTTACACCAACTGGAAAAACAGCGACGGAATTATCGAACCAACTGCCGGGCTCGCAGATGAGAATTTCGGTCGGTTGACACAGGACACTGGCGAATGGCGTGATACAACCAGCACCGTAAGCACCAATTCTTACGTTGTTGAGTGGGACGCCGCCGAAGTTATTGCAAACCACACATTCACACTGACCGATGACGCCAATGGTCGATTTGCTATTGACAGTATTACCGGCGACTTAACCGTCGCAGACGGCTCAAAGCTGAACTTCGAAAGCGACATAACCCACAACGTGACCATTGAAGTCAGCAGCTTAGGTGGTGTAGCAAGTGAAGAATTTGCAATCGCCGTCAACAACGTAAATGAAGAACCGGAATTTGAGAGCTTTGGCTCAAGCGTTGACTACATCACCGGCAGCAATGCTGTAGTTCTGGATGCAGATGCCACTGTTGTTGACCCCGAACTCACACTTACAGATAACTTCGACGGATCACAACTGCACATTTTGCGGCAAGGTGGTGCGAACGTTTCTGATCAGTTTTCTGCAACTGGCCTGCTGAATCCATTGGCAGAGGGTGATAACGTAATTTACAACGGTGTGATCGTTGGCACTGCAACCACAGTCAGTGGTGGTGAATTACTCATCACCTTTAATGGCAACGCATCAAACGCCGACGTCAACGGCGTGCTGCAATCAATAGCCTACGAGAATACCAACAGCAGCCCGGAAGCCAGCGTTAACCTTGCGTGGACCTTTAACGATGGCAATTTGACCGATCAGGGTTCAGGCGGTTCACAATCCACTACGGGAGTCATGAGCGTTCGAATTATCGAAAGCCTGGATGTTGATGAAAACTCCGTTAACGGAACAAGCATTGGATTCGTACAACCCGATGACTCTTTGGCCATTGCTGCATTGCAGGCGGCTGACCCATCATTAGTTTATGACAACATCACACAAAAGTTCTACCGGCTGGTTTTAGCCCCCGAAAACTTCTCCGACGCATTGGCGGCTGCAACGACGGCCGATCTCAACGGTATCAATGGGCAACTGTTGACGATCCGATCCCCGTACGAGAACGCAATAGCAAGATCTATTGCGGGCCCTGATCAAGTTTGGCTCGGCGCTACTGACTTGACTGTCGAAGGCGAGTGGCATTGGCTCGACGGCAACGTCGATGCAGATCAATTCTGGTCCGCAGGATCTACTGTAAGCGGCTACTCAAACTGGGATGCAACCGAACCAAACAATTCGACTGCTCCTCTGGCTTCCGGTGAAGACGCTGCCGTGCTGGGCATCAACGGTGGATGGTTTGACTGGAGTGACTGGCCCACTCATACACTGCGCTACATTGTAGAGTGGGATGTCGCGGATATCCTTGCCAGCCAGACGTATACACTCACTGATGACTCGAATGGTCGATTCGCAATCGACAGCAACACAGGTGAAGTCAGCGTTGCTGATGGTTCGCTGCTGGATTTCGAAACTGAAACAGCGCATAACATCACTGTCGAAATCAACAACGGCGGTGGTACCGTTGTGGAACAGGTTGTGCCGATCAACGTCAACAACATCAACGATGCACCGCTGCTGGATAATTCAGCAAACTTAAATTTATCCACCATAGCAGAAAATAATTTCAACCCTGCAGGAGACACGGTTGCAAACATAGTTGCCAGCGGTGGACTGAATAGCATTACAGATGTTGATATTGGAGCTGTCGAAGGTATCGCTGTCTTCGCAGTGGACGATACCAACGGAACCTGGCAATACTTACCAGACGGTGAAACAGCATGGATTAGCATCGGTGCTGTCGATACCGCATCGGCGTTGCTTCTTGATCCGGATGCAATGATCCGGTTCGTGCCAGACCCCGGCTTTACCGGCACGGCAAAATTCTTTTTCCATGCATGGGATCAAACTCAGGGCGTCAATGGACAATCATTCGATATATCGAATTCAGCCACTGGCACCTCAACAGCTTTCAGTCTTAATAGTGATGACGTAACGATTAGCATCAATCCTGTTAACAATTCACCAATGGTGACTCAGGGTACGGGACAAGTTAACGAAGGCGAATACGTTACCTTAACCAACGCCATGCTGCAGGCTATCGATCCGGATGATTCATCAAGCGATTTAACATATACCGTTTCTAATATTACCAACGGTCAGTTCGAATTTAGCGGCACCGCAGGCGTTGCGATTACAAGTTTCACGCAGCAACAACTAGATACAGCGGGAATTGTATTCCTGCACAATGGCAGCGAAACGCTAACGGCATCCTTCGATTTCAGTCTCGCTGACGGCGGTGAAAACGGAGCAACACCCGCGACCGGGACATTTACTTTTAACGTCATACCAATCAATGATGCACCGCTCCTGGCCGCTGGATCAAACCCGGTCTTAAACGCAATCACCGAAGACAATATTAATAACGACGGTGAAACGGTTAGCAGTCTGCTGGCAACAATCGGCAACCCAATTGCGGACAATGACCCGAGTGCATTGGAAGGCATTGCAATCTTTGCAAATAACGGCAACGGTGGTCAGTGGCAATACTCGATCGACAATGGTACAAACTGGCAAAACGTCGGCGCTGTTTCAAATTCCAGCGCCTTGCTGTTGCGTGATACAGATTTATTACGAATGAACCCGAATGAGGCATTCGGGCACAACGGTAACCTGGGCTTCCGGGCCTGGGATCAAACCATCAGTACCGCCGGGACCAAAGTTGATATACCGGCTCTCGGCAGCACAGGTGGAACTTCAGCATTCAGTACAAACACGCTGTCCGCACAGATTACCGTAGCAGACATCAATGATGATCCGACCAATCCCGGTGGCCTGCCTGTTGCGGTTACCGTAACCGAAGACCTTGACACCACCATCGATTTCTCTTCCTTAGATTTGATGGATGTAGATGAAAATGGTCAGCCAATGACGGTACGGTTAACAACAGATACCGGGGGTATAATAAACCTGACCCCACAATCAGTTATTGATATATCCAACAATGGAACCGGTCAGGTAACATTAACCAGCGCACTGGGGTTTCTTAATAATTACCTCAACTACCCTGACAATATTTCTTACCTGCATTCAACTGCAAATACCTTTGGCACTAACGCAGATAAAATTAGAGTAGAAGTGTCTGACAATGGCAATACCGGCGCCGGAGGTGGTAATTTCATTGAACTCGGCTTTGCCAATGTCAACATTACAGCTGTCAATGATACGCCGATTGCAATCAACGACAACAGCTACGTAACCAACGAAGACACCGCACTCAATGTGGTCACCGGTGGCATACTTGATAACGATACCGACGTCGATGATGCTTTGGCTATCACCCAACTGACCAGTACAAGCAACGGTGCGCTGACACTGCACAGTGATGGAACATTTGACTATGTGCCAGATGCCAATTTCACCGGATCCGACTCATTTACCTATCAGCTGGTAGATCCAAGCGGTGCATCATCCCAAATCGCGACCGTCACAATTACGGTCAACCCGGTTGCCGACGCGCCTGTTGCAACCGCTGACGCTTTCAACACCGACGAAGATATTACACTGACAGGTAATGTACTTGTCAACGACACTGACGCAGATGGCGATGCACTGTCCGTCACCGCCACTCCAGTGGCTGATCCAATCAATGGCTCTGTTCAGCTCAATGCGGACGGCTCATTTACTTACACGCCCAATGCAAACTACTTCGGCACTGATTCATTTACGTATGAAGTCAGTGATGGTAACGGCGGCAGCAACACAGCCGTTGTAAATATCACCGTTGATTCAGTCAACGATGCTCCTGTTGCGATAGCTGACGCCTTCAACACAGATGAAGATGTTGCATTAACAGCCAACGTGCTTGGTAATGACATAGACGCAGATGGCGACGTGTTGTCTATCAATACCACACCAGTGGCTGATCCAATCAATGGCTCCGTTCAACTCAATGCTGATGGTACATTTACCTATGCGCCTGATACGGGCTTTCACGGCACCGATTCTTTTACTTATGAAATCAGTGATGGCAATGGTGGCAGCAATACAGCCGCTGTCAATATCACCGTTGGTTCGGTCAACGACTCTCCTGTTGCTGTAGCTGATACTTTCAACACCAATGAAGATTTCGCATTTACAGCCAACGTGCTGAGTAATGACACAGACGCAGATGGCGATGTACTGTCTATCAACCCCACTCCAGTGGCTGATCCAATCAATGGCTCTGTTCAGCTCAATGCAGATGGCACATTTACTTACACGCCCAACGCAAACTATTTTGGACCCGATTCGTTTACTTATGAAGTTAATGATGGCAACGGCGGCAGCAATACAGCCGCTGTCAATATCACCATTGATTCAGTCAACGACTCTCCTGTTGCGGTAGCTGATACCTTCAACACAGATGAAGATACTGCGCTAACAGCTAATGTACTCGGCAACGACACTGACGCAGATGGTGATGCACTGTCCGTCAACACCACACCTGTAGCTGGCCCAACCAATGGCTCTGTTCAGCTCAATGCGGACGGCACATTTGCTTACACGCCGAATGCACACTATTTTGGTTCCGATTCATTTTCTTATGAAGTCAGTGATGGTAACGGTGGCAGAAACACAGCAACTGTCAGTATCAACATTGATTCAGTCAACGACCCTCCTGTTGCGGTAGCTGATACCTTCAACACAGATGAAGATGCTGCGCTAACAGCTAATGTGCTCGGCAACGACACTGACGCAGATGGTGATGCACTGTCCGTCAACACCACACCTGTAGCTGGCCCAACCAATGGCTCTGTTCAGCTCAATGCGGACGGCACATTTGCTTACACGCCGAATGCACACTATTTTGGTTCCGATTCATTTTCTTATGAAGTCAGTGATGGTAACGGTGGCAGAAACACAGCAACTGTCAGTATCAACATTGATTCAGTCAACGACCCTCCTGTTGCGGCAGCTGATACCTTCAACACAGATGAAGATGCGGCGCTAACAGCTAATGTGCTCGGCAACGACACTGACGCAGATGGTGATGTACTGTCTGTCAACACCACACCAGTGGCTGACCCAATCAATGGTTCTGTTCAACTCAATGTGGACGGTACATTTACCTATACGCCTGATACGGGCTTTCACGGCACCGATTCGTTTGCTTATGAAGTTAGTGACGGCAATGGTGGCAGCAACACAGCCACTGTCAATATCACCGTTGATTCAGTCAACGACGCCCCTGTTGCGGTAGCTGATACTTTCAACACCAACCAGGGTGTTGCATTAACAGCTAGTGTGCTTGTCAACGACACTGACGCAGATGGCGATACGCTATCCGTCAACGCCACACCGGTAGTTGGTCCAACTAATGGCTCCGTTCAGCTCAACGTGGACGGCACATTTACTTACACGCCCAATGCAAAATACTTCGGCTCCGATTCATTTACGTATGCAGTCAGTGATGGCAACGGTGGCAGCAACACAGCAACTGTCAATATCACCGTTGATTCAGTCAACAATGCTCCTGTTGCGGTAGCTGATACCTTCAATACTGATGAAGACGTTGCAATAACAGCTAATGTGCTTGGTAACGACACAGACGAAGATGGCGATGTACTGTCTGTCAACACCACACCAGTGGCTGGCCCGGGCAACGGCGCGGTCCAACTCAATGCGGACGGCACATTTACTTACACGCCTAATGCAAACTACTTTGGCACCGATTCATTTATTTACGAAGTCAGCGATGGCAAGGGTGGCAGCAATACAGCAACTGTCAATATCACTATTGATTCAGTCAACGATGCGCCGGTTGCCTCAGCTGATATTTTCAACACAGATGAAGATACTGCATTGACAGCTAATGTGCTTGGTAACGACACCGATGCAGACGCCGATGCACTGTCGATCAACACCACACCAGTTTCAGGGCCAATCAATGGTTCCGTCCAACTCAATGCGGACGGCACATTTATCTATACGCCTGATACGGGCTTTCACGGCACCGATTCGTTTACTTATGAAGTCAGTGATGGAAATGGTGGCAGCAACACAGCCACTGTCAATATCACTGTCGACTCAATCAACGATGCCCCGGTTGCGGTAGCTGATGCCTTCAACACAGATGAAGATGTTGCACTAACAGCTAATGTCCTTGGTAACGACACAGACGTTGATGGCGATGTACTGTCCATCAACACCACACCAACGGTTGGCCCAGCCAATGGCTCTGTTCAGCTCAATACAGACGGCACATTTACTTACACGCCCAATACGAACTTTCACGGCACCGATTCATTTATTTACGAAGTCAGCGATGGCAATGGTGGTAGCAATTCAGCAACTGTCAACATTACCGTCGACTCAATCAACGACTCTCCAGCTGCGGTAGCTGATACCTTCAACACAGATGAAGATATTGCATTAACAGCTAATGTGCTTGGCAACGACACAGACGTAGATGGCGATGCTCTGTCCATCAACACCACTCCAGTGGTTGACCCAATCAATGGTACTGTTCAACTAAATGTGGACGGTACATTTATTTACACGCCCAATACGAACTATCACGGCACTGATTCTTTTACATATGAAGTCAGTGATACCAATGGTGGCAGCAATACAGTAACTGTCAATATCATCATAAATTCGGTCAACGATTCGCCCTCCGGTGCGAACAGCACCGTAACCACAATGGAAGACACAGACTTCGCTTTTGCAGTCTCGGACTTCAATTTTACTGATGCTATTGACGGCAACATATTCCTTGCCGTAACCATTGATACCACACCGGCAAACGGACAACTTCTGCTGGACGGAACTGCGGTAATCACAGGAGATATTATCTTGGCCGCAGACATCGATGCCGGTCTGCTAATGTTTCAACCAGGTTCCAATGATAGTGGCACAAACTACGCAGAGTTCTCGTTCAGGGTGCAGGACGATGGCGCACTCACCAATGGCGGCAGCGACACCGACGCCACTAGCCGCACAATAACTATCAATGTCACACCAATAAACGATGCACCATTTGGCACTGACAATGAGGTCCTGACGACTGAAGACACAGCTTATACATTAAACCTGGTTGATTTTGGATTTACCGACAATCGTGATGCAGGAGATCAATTGTCGGCAATACTAATTGATGTATTACCAACTGCCGGGCAGTTGCAGCTAAACGGAGCAGTACTCAACGCAGGCGATACAGTTACAGTAAATCAGTTAGATGCCGGTCAGCTTTTGTATATACCGGGTATTGATAGATTTGGTATAAACGACGCAAAATTCGAGTTTCGCGTAATCGATAACAATAGCCAACCCGGTAATGCCATTTCTCTTGCAAGTAACCAATTGTCAATCTCAATCAGCTCAGTTAGTGATGCACCAACCGGTATGGACAGCACGCTATTAACTGTAGAGGACACCAGCTATATATTCGACACTAATGACTTTGGGTTCGAGGATCCGTCTGACGAAGATGCGCTGATCGCAGTACTGATTGATGAAATACCAACCGGGGGCACACTAAGCCTCAACGGGGTAGCAGTAACAGACGGTGATTTTATAACTGTCAATGAAATCACAGCAGGATCATTGCAGTATCTCGCCGCAGCAAACTCCAATGGCATAGCTTACGACGCACTCGGTTTTCGTGTAGTGGACGGTGGCACAGACGGTACAGCAAACACAGACCTAACTGTGCGCAGGATAACCATAGATGTGCTTGCCGTAAACGACAGGCCAGAGCTTATATCTAATGGTGCGACCGTACTTGAAGGTGGCACAGTGAACATCGATGGCTCATTGCTGAATGGCACAGACCCTGACGATACAGATCCGCAGGAGTTGGCACTTACAGTCACATCTGTACCACTACACGGAGAGCTAATGTTAAACGGCGAAATAGTCACAGCGGGCACAGGCATTACTCTCGCAGCAATTGAAGCCGGAGCATTGAGCTATGTGCACGACGAATCAGAAACTTCAGCTGACGGATTCAATGTGTCACTGACGGATGGCGGGGAAGACGGTGTGCTTTCGACACAGGGACGCTTCGAATTATCTATTACCGAAGTAATTGATGCTGCAGTGGAGTTGAATCCGGACTCATTGACTCTGGCCTTTGGAGAGTCATTCGATTCAGCGCAGGGAAATTTACTGACATCCGGATTTAGCAGCCTTACCAATGGTGGCTTGAGTAACAATACCGACTGGCTGGTAGAACTGGAAGTCCCACCTGCACAAGGCACGGTTGAGCTAAAGCTGGATGGCACTTTCACCTACGTGCACAATGGTTCAACCATATTGCAAGATGAGTTCACCTACCGTGTAACAAACGAAGACGGTATATTCACTATTGCCACCGTAGCTATAACGATTGAGCCACCGCCTGCTCAGCCAAATCAGCCAGCGCCTGAGCCAGACCCCGAGCCTGAAACTGAACCAGAGCCCGCTATCGCTCCGGCGATGGAAGAAAATGTAGATCCCGTCGCCAATATTGTCCCGTTTCCTGAATCTGTCGCCGAACAAACAGACATCCCGTTAGCCGAAGAAGCAACAGAAAAAGAAGTCGTACAAGCAACTACAGAGCAGCCGCAGGAAAATCGACTGGCCGAAGTAGCAACACCGCTGTTTCCAGAAAATAGTGTTAACGAAGATCGCACCGGTGACAACTCTACTCAGGTTGCAACGCAGGAGTTACCAGAGGTCAATACTTTACAGGCAGACTTTTCAACACGGGAATCGTTTGAAGTCACGCAGCATCGCGAAGTGCAAGGCATAACCTACACTAACGAACCAATCTTACTAAGTGCCGCAATTTTTGAACTGACCCTGGAAGTCTATGTCCCTTCCGGAAATTCAGCCTCATCAAACTCCATCTTTCTAAAGCAGCTCGCCCAGGTTGGTGACGATTTTGAAAAACTCGAAGATCAAAGCGGTGCGCGTTATAAATTGCTCGAAGATACCGTACTGGGTGCTTCGTTTAGCGTCACTGTGGGGGCACTTGCCTGGGCACTAAGAGGTGGCGCTCTGGCCGCAAGCATGATGACACTCTCACCGCTGTGGAAATTTATCGAGATAGATCAAATCTCTGTAACGGGCGGTCAAAGAAATCCGGAAGACCAGACAGATGACGATCCGGATGATCAGGTTGAATCGTTGTTTGATAAATCGGCCTGATTAACCCGGCCTGATTAACCTGGCTTGATCAACTCGAAATGATCAATGAGCAGCCACCTGGCCACACGGTCCGGCGACAT
>CAZYRP010000063.1:0-25441 GCA_964649465.1 uncultured Granulosicoccaceae bacterium
TTCTGCAATCAACCAGTCGTCTACCACAGCAGACAAAGACTCGATAATAGCGCTCGCGTCTTTGTCCAGCATGCAGCCGAACACAGCCAGAGTCCGGCCAGATATTTTTTCCGTTTGCAGATAATGTGTAAGCTTATCGGCCGCAGCCGGATTGTGTGCCACATCGAGAATCACACAGGTATCATTGGCTTCAACCATTTGCATGCGACCAGTCATAGTGACCTGCCGCAACGCCGCTTCAATAGCAGCTACCGGTGGCGCTTCTGCTAAAAAGTTTTTCACCGCACATATCGAGACTGCTGCGTTGTCACAGGCCCAGTCGCCTTTTATAGCAGGTAGCGGGAGCTCGACATTCAGCTGTTGATCACTGTAGCGCCAGCTATTGTCGTCAATCTTTTCAACAGTAAAATCGCGACCACGCTGCAGTAACTTTGCCCCAACCTCCGATGCAACCCGGGCAATGCTATCCGGTGCATCGGTATCTCCGCACACAAGAAAGCAACCGCGACGCGCAACGCCGGCTTTCTCGGCACCGATTGATTCTCTGTCATCCCCTAGCCAGTCTGTGTGATCAATTCCAATAGAGCTGATACAGGCAATCTCACTGTCCCACGCATTAGTTGCATCCAGTCTGCCGCCAAGCCCTACCTCCAGTAATGCAACATCGATATGTGCATCTGTAAAACACCAGATAGCAGCAAGCGTGGTGAATTCAAAATACGTTAGCTCAACGTCGCTGCGGGCTTTTTCAATAGCATCAAAGGCTCGACACAACATTTCGTTGTCGGCACGTCTGCCGTTTACAACTATGCGTTCACTAAAGTGAATAAAATGAGGCGACGTATAGACACCAGTGCTAAAACCACATGCGGTCAGCATTGCATCGGCATACGCCACTGTTGAACCTTTGCCATTGGTACCGGCGACAGTAATTATGCGAAAGTCCGGTGCATCTATACCGAGCCTGGCTGCTACCTGCGTGATTCTGCCGAGACCAAGCTCGATCTTGTCCGGTTGCATACTCTCCAGGCGCTGCAACCAGTCATAAAGATTATCCGTCAACAGGCTGCGGCTCGTCCGGGCTGTCTTCAGTTTCTACCAACTCAGATGTCAGATCCGGGGACTGACGTCCGGTAAGCTGCGCAAGAATAGTGGCAAATTTAGTACGCATCTCACGTCGATCAACAATCATGTCAATCGCCCCGTGCTCCAGCAAAAATTCCGAGCGCTGAAAACCATCGGGCAGCGTTTCTCGAACGGTTTGCTCAATCACACGCGGCCCGGCAAAACCTATCAATGCACGCGGCTCTGCAATCACAAGATCACCAAGCATTGCAAAACTCGCCGAAACTCCACCCATGGTCGGGTCCGTGAGCACAGAGATATAGGGCACACCACGACGCGACAATTGCGCCAGTGCAGAGCTGGTTTTACCCATCTGGAAAAGTGATACCAGTGCTTCCTGCATTCGTGCACCGCCGGACGCAGTAAAGCAAATGAAGGCAGCGTTATGTTGCAGAGCTGTATCTGCTGCGCGAACAAACTTTTCGCCCACCACCGATCCCATTGAGCCCGCCATAAACTGATACTCAAAAGCAGCGGCCACTACCGGCACACCATGTATCGCCCCGTGCAGTGCCACCATGGCATCTTTTTCATCACTGGATTTTGCAGCCTGAGCCAAACGTTCACTGTACTTGCGGCTGTCTTTAAATTTCAGATAGTCAACCGGCTCAAGATCTGGTGCGATTTCACTGCGCGGCTCTGTATCAAGCAATGCTTCAAGTCTTGCTCTGGCCGGTATTCTGCGGTGATGGCCACAGCGCGGACAGACACTGTGACTACGCTCGAGGTCACCGGAATACAATACATTACCGCAACTCTCGCACTTAACCCACAAACCTTCCGGAACCGATCCACGGTTGCGACTATCAGTCCGTACCCGCGAGGGCATTAGCTTATCAAACCAACTCATTGATCACCTGCACTTAACTTAACGATGGCACTGTCTGCTGCACGCACACATTGTATAAACTGTTTCATCAATGCGCGATCTTTAATCCCGCGGCCTGACTCAACGCCACTACTGACATCTACTGCGGTGGGCCTGACTTTCATCACTGCTTCTGCAACATTTTCGCAATCAAGGCCACCTGCCAATATCAGCGGTGCGGGGAATTCATTCGGCACCCGGCTCCAGTCGAACTGCTCACCGCTGCCACCTGCCCCACCGGATACATTGCTATCCAGCAGGAATCCACGCGCGTCAGTGTATTGAGCTGCATAACTCTGCACATCTGACACAGATTTCATGGCTACCGATTTTATATAGGGACGCTCAAACGATTGACAAAATGCAGGAGACTCAGTGCCATGGAATTGCAACAGCGACAACGGAATTTTTTCCAGCACCTCGTCGATAACACTTTTCTCTTCATTCAAAAAGAGCCCTGTCACCATGACAAACGGTGGCAATGCCCGAACGATTTCCACAGCACGATCAACATCTATATGCCTGCTACTCGGTGGATAGAACACAAGACCCAGCGCATCGACGCCGCTCTCACAGGCTGCTATTGCATCCTGCACACGGGTCAGGCCACAGATTTTAACTTGTGTGTAACAGACTTCGGGATTGATTGACAAGATTGACGGCTACCCTTAACCGGGCTCTGGTTTAACTGCTGCAAACGATACCACAACTGTGTCTCTGCTGGCGCTGCCAGGGCGCTGTCGAGCCGCGGAAACCATCGCTACAGGTAGATGGATGGCAGCAGCCCGGCGGGGCTGGCTCGGCTACGGCAACCCAACCGACAACGGGGGTGCGCTCTGCTGCCAGTGCGGTATGCCGAAGCTTTCATCGTAGTGCGGCCCCATAAAATACAAACCATGGGGAACCGATGTTGTTCCTGCCAGTGTGCGGTCACGTGACCTTAGCACTGAGCCCACCCAGTCAATTGGCTGATCACCTGTGCCAACACTGATTAGACTGCCGACAATAATACGCACCATGTTGTGCAGGAATGCATTGCCTTGAATCTGAACCATAACGTGTTGGTTGTAGCGCTTAACTGCAACCGCTGTTATTTCCCGTATAGCGTGTTTCGCCTGACAACCGGCTGCGCGAAAGCTACTGAAGTCATGTTCGCCAACCAATGCCTGCCCGGCAATATGCATCGCTGCTTCATCCAGCGGGCGAAATACTATTCCGACGCGCTGATGCTGCAGTGCCGATCGAGCTGGACTATTAAGAATAAAATAGCGATAAGTTCTGCCAAGTGTAGAGTGTCGCGCATGAAATTTATCATCAACCGCCACAACATTGCGAACTGAAATGTCGCTTGGCAAGTGCGCATTGACCCCCATGACCCACGCTTTTAACTGGCGTGTTTGATCTGAGTTAAAGTGCACACACTGTTGCCACGCATGCACACCGGTATCAGTACGACCCGAAGCAATTACCACCACGTTTTCATCGGCAACTCTGCTCAGTGCTTCTTCTAATGCCTGTTGAATGGACGGACTATGATCCTGCCGCTGCCACCCGCAATAAGCACTCCCGTCATACTCTATACCAAGCGCGTACCTAGCCACAGAATGAAAACTCCACAGGCACAAATCTACAGTACAGTTGCAGTATGTGAAACACGGTGGAAAAAGGATTAAAGCTCATACATCGATTGTAACTTCTAGCTATTGCTTCATGCGACGAATTTTCAACAGAAGTAACAGACAAAAAAAAGGCGCCTGTTAAAGCGCCTTTAGTACAAGTTACTTTTATTGTTTTAGTTTAATTTCTTTAGTAACTCATTTGCTTCAGTCTGCTGCAGTGGATTACCTCTGGCGACTATATCCTTTAAAGCTTTGGACGCATTCGCATCGTCACCCATATCAATATAGGCCTTGGCAAGATCAAGCATCGTTTCCATCTCGTCTGTTCCGCCTGCAATTGGGCTGTCTACCGGCAAGTCAGTTTCTACTTCGACGCGATCATCACCGCTAACATCACCCAGAGGGCTCAATTCAGCGTCCTCGAGAGTCAGGTTATCGAATGTGCCGTCGAAATCGGGGTTAGTCAGATCCATAGTACCGAGATCACCGCCGGACATCTGGCTACCAGCCACCTCTTCAAGGTTCATTGTGCCATCATCATCGAGTGCGGCAAGATCGACATCGTCCAGTGCCATGCCACCCTGTTCACCAAAGTCTGTAGCGTCATCGACCATAGCCCCCAGATTTCCGGTAGCCTGCAGCTCATCAACACTGAATTCAGCTCCAGGATCGATCGTTTGATCAAGCAGATCTTCAGCGTCTGAGTCGACTGAATTTATTGCTGAATTAACACCATCCGCAGCAGCGCCTTTCGCACTAGCCAGTGCACCGGCTGCAGCCGCTCCCGAAGCTGCTACGCCTGCAGCAACGGCTCCGGTACCCGCAGCTGTTGCACCGGACGCACCACTGGATGGATTAAGATCCGCATCCATCTCTGCAATGCGCGAGGCATGACCGGACGACGGGAATTTCTCGGTGAAAGTTGTTGCTGCTTCCTTAAACCCGTCAGGGTTCTTTTGATCGTAATAATTTTCAAGCAATTTGAAATGATATTCCTCATTATCAGGCGAGCGATCTATAGCGGTTTTGAGTAAGTCTTCTGCCTGACCATGCAATCCATAACGCAGGTAAACTTCTGCTTCGGTGATTGTGTCATCAAGAGCAACCGCTTCAAGCTCTTCCTCTTCCGGCGAAAGCTTATTTGAAGCGTTTTCCGCTGGTGCCGGTGCAACCGGTGCAGGCTGCACAGGTGCGGCCGGTTTCTCAGCCTGAACTTCAGATCTTGTTTTGGCCGCAGCTACCCCTGCAGTACCGGTTACTGCTGCCGCTGCCGCGGCCGCCGCTGCTGCACCACGATTATCGGTACGCTTTTGCACCGTCTCGCCGGCGTTGTTATCGTCGCCGTACATCGCCTGTTCCTGCTCGTAGCTGGCACCGGAACGCGCTACTATCGGGCGGGCTTCCGCGCGTGGTCGCAGGTTTTGCGATTCCTGTTCAGAGTTCTTACGTCTTCTGAAACCCCAGGCACCAAGCAGACCCAGGAGCGATAAACCAGCACCCGCTGCCAATACGTTTTTGCGATTGCCAATCAATTCCTGCAACGGTGCAAAACCCAAAAGTCCACCAACCGCAGCAGTACCACCTGCCAACATTTCCTTTCCAGTGTCGCCTGCTTTATCAACCATTCCCGATGCATCGGTATCCTCCATGGCTGCGGTATCTTCCATTGCGGCAGCTTTTATCGCTGCAGCCTGGGCAGCAGCAGCCTTTGTACTGGCTTCTTTGTCTAACTCTTCCTGTCGAAGCTTCGCTAATTGTTCCTCGGACACTCGCTCTGCATCAGCTCGCTCAAGCTCCATTTTCTGGGCTTCCACCTCTTTTTTCTGGGCTTCCACCTCTTCAAGCTTTGCCTGCAGTCGCACGCTCTCCGCCTGAGCTTCGCTCAGTACACGCTGATTTTCCGTAACTGCTTCATCTTTGATGCGCGCTATTTCAGCCTCTGCTTCAAGGCCGATGCGAACTTTCTCATCTTCAACCGCCGACATAATTCTTTCGCGTTCAGCTTTTGCTTCTGCCAACAGGCGGGTTTTCTCTGCTTCAGCTTCGCGAACAAGGGCAGCTTTCTCAACTTGCGATGAGGCTTCAAGGTCACGCTTTTCTACTTCAAGCACTGCAAGCTGTGCGCGAAGTGCATCTTCTTCTGACGACAACCTGACCGATTGTGCCTGTGCTTCTGCGTCAGCAAGATTTTTTTCGAGATCAGCCTGTAGCTTGATAGCTTCCTGCGCGCTTGCAAGATCGCGATCCAAACCTTGCTGCAACTCGGCTACGTTGTTAGATGCATTTGAAAGCTTGTCTATTTGTGCGTCGATTGCTGCAGCATCGCTCTCGGCTGACGCTACTTCATTTTCCAGGGTTTGAAGATCATTCTCTCGTACAGTAATTAGAGTCTTCAGTTCTTCCATGTTGTCGGATAGGCTTTCAACTCGCCCCTGCAGCTCATCGCGCTGCATAGTCTCTTCGGCAAGTTCATCCTGAACCTGCTGGTAACGGCTGTTAACACTGGCAAGGTCGCCACTCGCAGTATCAGTAACAATGATTTCCGCTTCCGGTAAAGTGTTATCAGTTACGATTACCGGCTCTAGAGACGAATTTGCACTATTGAGGTTGCGTACGGGTGGCTTGTTATCACGAGTCCAGGACCGAACAATAGCAAGCGCGGTTTCAGGCTCCATGACAGACTGTGATGCGACAGTCGGGATCTGAAGCACAGCACCGACACGCAATCTGTTCATGTTGCCATTAACAAACGCATCCGGGTTGGCGTCAAGCAAAGCCACCATCATCTGGTGCGGAGTCGTAGCACGGGCTTTTTGTGCGTTCGCAATCCGCCAAAGCGTATCTGAAGCTTGAATTCTGTAGGTCTCACCCGACGTTTCAATTTCCTGGCTGGCTGCTGTGTTTTGTACCGGTGTCTCAACAGCGGTTGTTGCGACCGGCGACAGCTCATCAATAACGCCGGACAAATCGATTTGACCGCCAGCGTCACTGTCACTGTCACTGTCACTGTCAATCGATGAGATGTCTGCAGCAACTACAGTTTCGGTGAACTCAACAGTCGGTTCAGAGGAAGGTGTGTCAGTCTGTACAAGCGCACGCAGTTCGTCACCCGCAATTAAATCGCCATCGGCTTCGGAGTCTAACTCATTGCCAAATATTGCATTGTCTGCAGCGACAGTTTCATCTTGTGCTCCAAGATTGTTAAGTGCTACTACCTCACCACTGCCAGTCACCAGTGCAGTGTCGTTATCGCCGGCAATTACACCGCTTTCGAACTGAGGTGTCAGGTTGAGTTCCTGCTCTAATGATATTAGCTGCCCGCCGCTGTCCCGTATCGCAGAGCCGGATTCCGTATTTGCAAAAACCTCATCATCAGGCACGAACAGGGTGTCAGTATCCTTAGACGAAGAATCAGTGACAGAAGTATCTGTGTCAGCCACCGGCACTGTAAATGTACCAGCACTTGATTCAGTGAATATCACTTCACTACCGGTGTCGGTACCGATAGAGGCGTCCGCAACAGTTGCAGCGACAGCACCACCACTTATGACTCCCGCGCTTGTTAAGTCAAGCTTAACGCCACCGCCGTCAGCAATACCGTTGCCGATAGCTCGATCGCCGTTAAACGTTGCAACAGTCGTCTCTTGTGCCGATGGGCTGGAAGAGTCTGCGAACGTTGACGGGTTTAAGAGCACCGTATACTCCCTGACCAACTTGACGCTTCCAGGCGACTCTACTTCAATCAGGAAATTTAAAAACGGCTCAACTACCGGACCGTCACTGGTTACTTTAACTACCGCTTTTCCGTCGGGCCGGCGATCAACCGAAAAAACTACTGACGACAAAACTGGTAACTGCTCCAGCCCGGCACGCGCAAATGCATCTGAAGATGCAAGCTGAACTTGCATATCCCTAAGCTCATCTTCAGTGGCAGACAAAATCTCTATCTCTGCATCCAGCGATTGATTCAGCGCTGAATACATTTCAATCTCGCCGAGTCCAAATGCATGGGAGATACCCGATACACCAGAAAGGCTTAGACTTACCGCAGCAGCTATAGCTATTTTTCGCACAGTTTTACGATCTCTTTTCTTAAACAAAAGCAGGTCAAATGGTCAGTGGTGAAACGCACCACCAAAAGCATATAACGGGTACGATCCCGAAATGCGGTCCCGGTTCCCGGGCCATCCATTCAAGTATCCAGTTTTTATGGCTTTTTATTAGGTTGAAATTCATAGTTTTCGGAGCTTAATTCATTGCTGAGTTAGAGCGCGTCAAACTTCCGTACCATTGATATAGTACGGTACTTTCAATTAGGCAAACCGAAACGGTACAAATCTTGACAAGCGAAATGAGCGAATGTCGCTTTTACCGATGCTCGCGGGCGTTGCCAGTACAACACTTGTTCATCATAACTTATTAAACCGAACAAACCCTGAAGCCCGGAAACAATTAACAATTAAATGCGAGTTGCGATTTTGTTGATGAAGAAATTAGTTGAACTGCATTATTTTCATTAACTCCCTTATCTTAACTGCTGCTGCAACTTTCATTTCAGCAGCTGCAGCATACGGCGAAGTGGTTCCGCTGCACCCCAGAGTAACTGATCACCTACCGTAAACGCACTTAAATATTCCGGCCCCATATTCATTTTACGCAGTCGCCCGACAGGTACATTTAATGTTCCGCTGACATAAGCCGGCGATAACTTATCTATCGACGCTTCCCGGGTGTTCGGCACAAGCTCACACCACTCATTCGCGCTTCCGAGAATTTCTTCGATTTCACTCAACGGAACGTCTTTTCGCAACTTAATAGTTAACGCCTGCGAATGACACCGCATTGCGCCAATGCGAACACAGAGTCCATCTACCGGTATCACCGCCTCGCCACTGCGCTCAAGAATTTTGTTCGTTTCAGCTTCGGCTTTCCATTCTTCCCGGCTCTGCCCGTTTCCAAGATCAGTATCAATCCACGGAATTAAACTGCCGGCAAGCGGCGCACCGCAGTCCGCTGTCGGGAAAGACGAGTGGCGAAATGCTGCATTGATACCACTGTCGACATCGATGATCGAACTGTCTTTATCGGCCAGCAAATTGGCTACAGAATCGTTTAATGTGCCCATCTGCGAAATCAACTCGCGCATCGCACGAGCACCGGCACCGGAAGCCGCCTGGTACGTCATCGAGCTACACCACTCAATCAGATCTTCACGGAATAATCCGGCAAGCCCCATCATCATCAGACTGACGGTGCAGTTGCCGCCTATAAAATCTTTCTTGCGCGAATTCAGCGCACCGGCAATAACTCCTTCATTAACCGGATCCAGTACGATCGTGCTGTCTGGTCGCATACGAAGCGCCGACGCAGCATCAATCCAGTAGCCATCCCAGCCAGCAGCGCGCAAAGCCGGGTGGACTTCATTGGTGTAGTCACCGCCCTGACAAGTCAGAATTACATCCATATCGGACAGCACATCGATATTGTGTGCATCCAGCAGAGTGGTGGTTGTATCACCACTGGTCGGGCCGGGAATGGTCGGGCCAGGCTGGCCCGCTTGTGAGGTCGAAAAGAAACTCGCCTCAATACCGGAGAAATCCTGCTCTTCGTGCATTCGCTGCATCAGAACAGATCCGACCATACCTCGCCAACCAATTATTCCAACTTTCATTTGTATTCCTGATATGCATAAAAACCGTAATGTCACGGGTAATAATATTCAATTTACGACAATTATTTACTTAGATTTGCATTTGTTGTCATCTTTTGTGCGATATTAGATGGTGTCTAGTTATATCTTAATCAATGAGCAGTTACCAAAGAGTGTCCGGTGGTCGCGCAGTATGGCCAGCTACCTGAAGCTCTCAAGTAGTCCCGTGTTTATGAAGCAAAGGAATGACCACGGCACGGAGGAGTAAAAATGGACATAAACAATCTAAAAGCATTCATAGCAGTAGCCGACAAAAAGTCGTTCTCACGCTCCGCCGACACGCTCAAGTTAACTCAACCAGCTGTCAGCAAACGTATCGCAGCGCTCGAAACCGAACTGGCAGCCAGATTGTTCGACCGTGTAGGAAGAAGCGTACATCTGACCGAAGCCGGACGCGTACTGCTACCGGCAGCCAGACAAATCAGTTCGGAATTGTCGCGCATTGAAGACGTTATTTGCAACCTTGACAGTGACGTTAGCGGCACACTGAGTATCGGTGCTACTGAACAAGTCGGTACCCACCACTTACCGCAAGTACTAAAACCCTTTCGCAAGAACTTCCCGAAGGTTGATATTGCCCTGCAGTTCTGCAGCGCACAGCAGTTACTGGAACAGGTTGAGCAAGGCATTCTTGAAATCGCATTGTGTGCACTACCAACCCAAAACAACCAAAAGCAACATCCGAAATTGCTAGCCGTTGAAGTCTGGTCCGATAACCTGGTTATTGCAGTTGCACCTGATCACCCGCTGGTGACAGGAACTCCGGTGTCGCTAAAAGCTCTTTCTAAATGCCCTGCAATTCTTCCGACAGAATCGGCCATACCCCATTTGCTTGAAACCACACTAAATGCCAATAACTTAACTGCGTCAGTGTCCATCGAGGCCGATGACTTTGGAACTATTCGCAAGATGGCATCCATAGGGATGGGCTGGGCCTGTTTGCCTGAATCCCAGGTCGACGACTCGCTAACCGTAATTCCGGTCGAACACCTGGAGCTTCGATACTCAACCGCGCTAACCAAACACACCGATCGAACTCTTTCCCGCGCAGCTCAGGCGTTTATTGATTCGCTACCCGCAAGTTCCACATAGCCGCCAAGCTCACCTGAACGTAGTTTAAAGCGTTGATGCCGAGCTTCTTTCCATACCGGGGTTTTGTGCGCGATCGCGCAGACAATGGTCGATTAGTACCAGAGCTATCATCGCTTCTGCGATAGGGGTTGCCCGTATGCCAACACATGGGTCGTGGCGTCCGGTAGTAACTACTTCCTGCGCCACGTTATTTACATCTACCGTTTGCCCGGGCAGCCGCAAACTTGACGTAGGCTTCAAAGCCACCGAGACAGTTACATCCTGACCGGAACTGATTCCTCCCAACACACCACCTGCATTGTTAGATAAGAACCCGTCCGGTGTGATCTGATCACGATGTTCACTGCCCTTTTGCGCAACACTTCCAAAGCCTGCGCCTAACTCCACTCCCTTTACTGCACCAATGCTCATCATTGCATGCGCAATATCTGCATCAAGCCGATCAAAAACAGGTTCACCCCAACCCACCGGAACACCGGATGCAACCAAATTCACTCTTGCTCCGGCAGAGTCTCCATCTTTGCTTAGCTTTTGCATAAAGGTCGAAAGCTCTTCAATCTGAGATGCGTTTGGCCAAAAGAAAGGATTGTTTTCAGCCTCAGTTATATCGAAACCACCATTGTCCAGCAGCACGGAACCAAGCTGTGACAGGTAACCTCTAATTTCAATACCAAATTCAGTTCTCAGATACTTCTTTGCTATACCACCCGCCGCTACTCGCATAGCGGTTTCACGCGCAGATGAACGACCCCCACCCCGATAATCTCGAATACCGTACTTTTTTTGATAGGTCAGATCAGCATGAGCCGGACGAAAGAGATCTTTTATTTTGCTGTAGTCTTTTGAGCGCTGATCCGTGTTTTCTATAAGCAGGCCTATCGGTGTGCCAGTGGTTTTACCTTCAAAAACACCGGACAGAATACGCACGACATCATCTTCTTTTCGTTGCGTGGTAAAGCGCGATTGTCCCGGTTTTCGACGATCCAGGTCACGCTGCAAATCATCCTCAGACAAGCTAAGTCCCGGCGGACAACCATCGACCACAGCACCAATGGCTGGTCCGTGACTCTCTCCGAAGGTTGTCAGGGTGAACAGTTTGCCGAAAGTATTGCCTGACATTCAGATGAGTCCTAAAAAATAGCAGGGAGTAGAAAGAAACAGGTATTGTATCTGCTTTAGACAGTTTACCTGAACCTTTTATGTGACTGCGCTATCGGGTTCGCAGAGCTGAATTCAACACAGCAACAGGCAGAAAACTTGAAAGACGACCGACCAGCACAGGACGACCAACCGAAGGACGATGAAACCCGAATCGGTCACTACATGATCGTTGCCATGTGGATTGTCGGACTGGCGCTCGGCACGCTGTTACTAAACAATTATCTCGAAAAACAACGTAATCCCAATAACAAAGTTGTGACATCGTTCGATGGCGAAAAGCGAAGCATTACTCTACAGCGCGGTCGCTACGGACAGTATTTGGTTAGTGGCACAATAAACGGTGCCAAGGCAGATTTTCTGGTGGATACCGGTGCTTCAAGCGTTAGTATTCCGGTAGAGATTGCAGACAACGCAGGCCTGACACGCGGTGCTCCGATATCTATCAGCACCGCCAATGGAATCGGAACAGCTTACCGAACCAAAATAGACTATCTGAAAATAGGCGACCTTGAGATACGCAACGCCAACGCACACATAAACCCGGGACTAAGCGATGAAGTACTGCTGGGTATGAGTATCCTGCAAAACTACGAGCTGGTGCAGCGCGGCAACCAGCTGGTTATACGCGAGCCCTAGTGGCGCTGTAGATTATTAAATCTCTATGCCTGAATTGTTTTCATAAAGCGATCGCGAATGACAACCGGATCCATTGTAATAACCGGCACCTTCACATTACCCGATTCACACTTGCAAACGATTATAGTCATCTTGTTACTGGCTAGTGCCTTTTCGATAGCTTGCGCTGTATCAGCCGCCTGGCATTCAACAACATTTTCGCAGCCACACGCTTGTGCAACTTTTGTAAGCGATGTCTTCTTGCCTGCATAAGTTGGCTGATCACCAGTAGAACCGTAACTGCCATTATCGATAATAAGCAAAATAAAATTATCGGCGACGTTGTTGGCTATCGTTGGCAGCGTACCAAAGTTAGTTAACACTGAACCGTCTCCATCAATCGCAATAACTTTTTTATTTTGCGCCAGAGCCACACCGAGCCCGATGGATGATGACAGGCCCATGGTACCAAGCATATAAAAGTTACTTGGCTGATCATCGATCAGGTGCAGTTCCTGACTAGGCAGACCAATATTGCAAACCACCAGGTGGTCGCGAATTACCGGCGCAATCTCACGCAACACTTCAGAACGTATCATAGAGAGTTTCCTTTTAATTCTTTTATTAGTCCCAATTGATCCACAGCCGTGAGGGTTACTGCATGGGTTGTTATCTGGATGGCCATATCAGTAGCCGTTCCAAAAACTGGCATCTGTCAAAATGGCGACCGGTTTATTACACATAAAAGTGTGTTTTAAGATCGCATCGAGCTCTTCAACATCCGCTTCCTTGTGGAAGTGATAGGTTGGAATATTCAGTTGTGCCAATAGTGCCTTGGTATGCACCGCCATCTCAACCTGACAGGCTACCGGTTCACCCAACTCACCGCGATAGCTGATTAGCATGGGTAGTGGCATACGATAGTACTGAGTCAGTGTCACCAGCGTATTAATGGTTACACCAATGGCCGTATTCTGCATAATAATCGCAGGTCTCTTGCCGCCCATAAACGCACCGGCACACAGGCCCATGCCTTCGTCTTCCTTATTGGCGGGAATGTGATAGATAGAATCATCCGCTTCAATTGCATCAATTACACCTGCCAGCTGCTTGCAGGGCACGGTCGTAACAAAACTGATGTCATTGTTTTTAAAATCACTGACGATCTTTTCATTTACCGACAATTTACTCTCCTTAAACTTTTCGGCCTGGCTTCAAACTCCAGACCGGATTCTTAAATATTGTCTGAACTCTACGGTTCAAGATTAAACTTTTCGTCAGGAAAATACTTTGCCAGACGTATATCTGCAGTCCGCGCGTGCCCTTCCATCCCTTCAAGCCGTGAGATTCTCGCTGTTGCTTCAGCTACAGGCTTCGATGCATCCCGCGTTGCCTGCTGCCAGGTAACGATCTTCATATACTTATGTACAGACAAGCCACCAGTGTACTTTGCAGAGCGCCCGGTCGGCAGTACATGATTGGTGCCTGAAGCCTTATCGCCAAACGCAACGGTTGTCTCCTCACCCAGAAACACAGAGCCATAGCACTTCAGTCGATCCTTCCACCAGGGAATGTCCTGAGCCTGTACCGTCAGGTGCTCGGGTGCGTATTCATCAGACGTCATTGCCATCTCTTCGCGGTCACCGCAAAGTATGACTTCAGCATAATCTCGCCACGCCGCTTCTGCGTTAACCCGATTAACTTCAGGCAAATCCGCAATCAGATCCGGCACCAGTTCCAGCACCTTTTCAGCAAGCGGTTTGTTGTCTGTTACCAGCCAGACCGGAGAGTTGTAACCATGCTCTGCCTGACCGACCAGATCGGCCGCAACTATCATTGCATCGGCGGTTTCATCGGCGAGTATCAAACTGTCGGTGGGTCCGGCAATCATATCAATTCCCACACGACCATAAAGAATACGCTTGGCCTCCGCGACAAACTGATTGCCAGGGCCTACAAGAATATCTGCTGGCGGCAGACCGAACAGACCAAAGGTCATTGCAGCTACACCCTGCACTCCGCCCATCGCCATAATTTTATCTGCACCACACAGAGTCGCGGCATAGACAATCGCAGGCGCAATTCCAACCTCTTTAGCAGGCGGTGAGCAGGCAACAATATGACCGCAACCGGCAACCTTCGCCGTTGTAACGGTCATAATTGCACTCGCAACATGGCTGTAACGCCCGCCCGGTATGTAACATCCGACCGAGTTGCAAGGAATGCTTTTCTGGCCGAGCGTAAAACCCGGAATCACTTCGAGTTCTACATCTTTTACCGTTTGCTTTTGCACTTCAGCAAAGCGCTTGACGTTGTCATGTGCGAATGCAATATCGTCTTTCAGCGTTTGCGGCACTGCAGCGCAGGCAGCCTCTATTTCCTCATCGCTTAAGAGAATGTTGCCCTGATACTGATCAAACTTTGCCGCATAGCGCAAAGCCGCTTCGTCTCCACCCTGCTCGATATCATCGAGAATATTTTGCACGGTCTCACGCACATCCGTTGCATCCGTGGTTGCCGTCCTGGTTGCTTTTTTCAAATAATTTCGCGCCATAGGGCAGCATCCTCCGAAGAAATCGCGTGGCATGGGATTAGTTGACAAGCAGTGTAAGCGCTTACATTATGAGACGCAAGCCGCCATCCGGGAAACATTGATTGAGCCAGAAAGCGTCGCCAACACTGGAAGATGTTGCAAAAGTCGCCCAGGTCTCCACCGCCACTATCTCACGGTCGATCAACGAACCGGACAAAGTCGCAAAGGATACTCGCGAACGAATCGAGCACGCCATTGAGGTACTTGGCTACACGCCCAACTTCGGCGGCCGCGTGCTCGCATCCAACCGCAGCAACATTGTTGGTGCCGTCATCCCCACCATGGCGAATGCGATGTTTGCCAGCGGTCTGCAGGTATTTCAGGAAGTCCTGTCGCAATCCTCTTACAACCTGCTGGTGGCAAGCTCTGGCTACAACACCGGCACAGAGCTTCAACAAATCAAGTCACTGGTGGCACAGGGTGCAGATGGCTTACTGCTGATAGGTTCAGCCAGGCCGGATGATACAACCCGCTTTTTAAAGCTGCGCAACATACCGTACGTCATTGCATGGTGCTATCAGGACGATAGCTCGCGGCACTTCGCAGGTTTTGACAACACTAAAGCCGCAGCATTAATTACACACGCGGTGCTCAATAAAAACCATCGACAAATTGCCATGATTGCAGGCCACTCGGCTCAGAATGACAGATCTAAAAATCGAATAGCAGGCGTTACCAAAACCATTGATGAGCATAAGAAGACCAGGCTGCTATCGGTTGTCGAAACCGACTATACGCTCGATGCAGGTGGCAACGCCTTTGAAAGCATCATGAGCCGAGGCAACAAACCAACCGCCATCATTTGCGGCAACGACGTTCTCGCTGCCGGTGCGATAGTACGCGCCAGAAAACTCGGTATAGCAATACCAGGCGAAGTATCTGTTACCGGTTTCGATGATATAGCGCTTGCAACAGTGGTGTCACCAGCACTCACAACCGTGAGAGTGCCGCAACTTGAAATGGGCAGATCAGCTGCCAAACTCATGTTGGAGTTGCTGTCTAATAATCGTCCGCAAAGCGTAGAACTGCAGACCGAAATTGTATACCGTGAATCTTTGATTGAAGTGATTTGACTGTGCTGTTGAGATTAAAAACAGCCGCTGAATAAGACGCCACAGTGTTCCAATGGCGGCACCCCCCATTGTCCACACCCTCCTGATGGAGAGTGCAGACCAGGCAGATACAGCCCCGGCTCCTATGCAGGCGCACCAAAAAAGTTAATCACATCGTGGTGCACTTGCGAAGGCGGGCAGGTTTCTTCAACCAGCTCAGGTGCCTTCTGTGGATGACGGAACCAATACAAACCATAGGGGTTATGCATACCAGTTTTGGTATCGTTCATCTGGTAAAAATGATCGTACAGCTTATGCGTCGTACCATCACGTGTATCTACAAATGTGGCATCAGGACGTGCATCTTTAGTTACACGGCACTGAACATCAAGCATGTTGTTGTCTTTCTGAAAAACAAGAAACAGCGTCTTGTTGCCTACATGAAAATACTCATCGGAGTCCATTTCATAAGCGGTTAACTGCGCTTCCACTTCTTTTGCTTCTGCCTCACTGCTGCAATGCAAATGAAACTGAGTTGCCATTACCGGTGTGTATGTCACCGTTTCAGGTATGTTGAACTGCTGCCTGAATTCAGTCTCACCATTAATGTGGTAATAAAAGCGCTCGCTTTCGGTATACGGCTGCTGACTTAGCGCAGTTGCAAATAGTACCGCTGTATCGTCATCGATCATATCGAGAATTTTTCCAGCAATAGCGTCAGTGTTTTTGTAAGCATTCAGTATAGCCTGTGCTTTTTCGGCATCTGGCTCGTAGTCATCGTCGCCGAAAACCTCTGGTTCGAAATCTCTCCAATAATGGTGTTGATAGTGCGCACAGCTGTTGGAGAAAAATGTCGAAAATTGAGGCGCTTCTTTTTTGTAGTAGTGTTTAAATACATCAAACTGAATCCAGTCAAGAATCATTGCACGTTCCCAACTGTCCTTTCCCAGCAACTTTTCTTTCATCATCTGACGGCCGAGTTTGAACACGGTAGAAATTGATACGCCATTCTTTAACAGGCTTTTGATGAATGTGCCGGTAGAGACCTCTGCACTGTTGCCCGAGTGACCCTGAACACCCTGGCAAATAAAGTTGTAGTAATCGTCCATCTGCTGGGGAGGATTCGGGCGAATTTCTGCGGCCCACGGGTCGGGAAGAAAGCGACCTTTAAATGAATCACTGTAATCACCATTCATGCTGCCGCAGATCCAGCTTTTAACGCCAAACTTCTCGGACAATACATCCCAGGTGAATTTGCCATTGAACTTATGCGCCTCATTCAGGTGCTGCAGTCCGTGGTCTTTAAAATCCAGGCCGGTATGTACGTCTACCCATTGAACCCACGGATTCAGGTCTTCACCGTTCGCGTTTGCGTCGGTGGTTCGAATAACTGACGAATCATGGAGCCGTTTGAAGTTGGGGAGATGTCCGGCATCCATAAATCGCTTCACAAGCGATGGGCAGAGTTCATTGAACTCCAGCATCATGAGTTTTTTCATTGAGATTCCAAAATAATCGTTGCAGTTTTGACCCTGAAGCGTCTGTGAGTTCAACGGGTCAGGTTGAATTGGAAAGATCAGACGGCCGGCACAAACTAAAGATCACGCAGATCTGGCAGATACGCGTATCGAATATCACGACATTATATCGGTCTGACAACCCGAGAAAACGGGCTGTCGTCATATTTTATATTTTATAACCGGTAGCACAGCACATGAGCGAATTTCTTCCTGTGAACCACCACTCCGTTTACGGTGCCACTTCCATTTGCGGAGCCTTTTCCCGGGAGAAATTGTTACGCCGATTTAACCTCAGGCGGTGTGCGTCGATTCGGATAACAACCGCAACAGATCTCACACACCAATCCATTGCAACCGCGCGCCGTACAGTATTCGCGGCCATAAAAAATTATTTGTAAATGTAACTTGTTCCAGCTCGCCTCCGGAAACAATTTTTTTAAATCTGATTCGGTCTGCGCAACATTTTTACCTTTGCTAAGCCCCCAGCGCTGTGCCAGCCGATGAATGTGGGTATCAACGGGAAAAGCAGGAACTCCAAAAGCCTGACTCATCACCACTGAAGCAGTTTTGTGCCCCACCCCCGGCAACGCCTCCAGCGCTTCGAACGACTGCGGCACTTCGCCATCATGCTGATCAATAAGTATGTTCGACAACTCAACAATTGCACGCGACTTGCGTGGCGACAAACCACAGGGTTTGATTATTTTCTCCACATCGATTGCCTTCTTTCGAGCCATATCGAGTGGGTTGTTCGCCAGGTTAAAAAGTGCCGGGGTAACCTGATTGACTCTTACATCGGTACACTGAGCAGACAACAATACTGCCACAAGCAAGGTATAGGCATCTGTATGATCCAGTGGAATCGGTGTTTCCGGATACAGTTCATCAAGCCGCTGGCGCACGTAATCTGCGCGCTCCTGCTTAAGCATTCTCTTTACCACCGTGAACTGAATGCTGGCGCTCAACAGAAATAACATTACGTAGCTGACGCAACTTATCCATTAAAGCGACGAGCTGTTCAATACTATTGATATTGACAGTAAGACTCATATGCGCCGTCAAATCGCTGTTGTCGGTTCGGGTATTGAGCGCCGAGACCGTTACACCTTCATTGGTGATCGAAGAGGTAATGTCACGCAACAGTCCCTGCCTGTCATAGGCAACCAGTTCAAGACCCGCCTGATATTCTCCTATCGACTCTCCACCCCAGTCAACCTGTACCAGGCGCAACTGTTCATGAGACCTTAAGTTGAGAATGTTATTGCAATCGCGACGGTGCACTGTGACACCTTTACCGCGGGTTATAAAACCGATAATTGGATCGTAAGGCACAGGGCTGCAACAAGCGGCCATCTGCGTCAGCAAACTTCCAACACCTGCGACTTCAATCGCATCGTCTTTGCTGCGACGAGGCTTGCGCGTACGTGGTGCTGCTTCTAACTGTAGTTCAGGCGCTTGCAGCGCATTGATAGCGCTTGCAACTTTTGAGTGACTTATATCGCCACGACCAATCGCTCTATACAAGTTTTCGGGTTTCTCAAAACTCAGCCGCCGTGCCAGCGCATCATAATCGAGCCCGCGTGCATTCAGTCGCTTGATCTCACGCTCAACAATAGATTTACCGTCTTCAAAATGCGTTTCCTGATCGCGTACATTAAACCAGGCGCGGACTTTTCCTCGCGCGCGGCTGGTTTGCAGAAAACCAAGTGACTTGTTCATCCAGTCGCGGCTGGGGTTGGCAAGCTTGCCGGTAAGCACCTCGACCTGGTCGCCATTCGCAAGTTTATGTCCCAATTGCACAATCCGACCATTAACTTTAGCACCACGGCACCGATGCCCTATCTCGGTGTGTACATGATAGGCAAAGTCGAGCGATGTCGACTTAGCAGGCAAATCTATAACTTCACCTTTTGGTGTGAACACATAGACCCGGTCTGCAAACACATCAGTGTTAAATGCATCAAGTAGTGCTTCATCGTTTACCTCTTTACTGTCAAGCAGTGTTCGCAGTGAGTTAATGCTTTTCTGCAGACGTGTATCCTGACCACTACCTTCTTTGTAGCGCCAGTGTGCGGCGATGCCCAGCTCGGCCTCGTCATCCATGTGCCTTGTGCGAATCTGGATTTCTACCGCTTTACCATTGGGTCCAATGACCGCGGTATGCAAAGACTGATAACCATTCTCTTTTTTATTGGCAATATAGTCATCAAACTCGCCGGGCAGATGCTTCCAGTTACTGTGCACAACTCCAAGCACCGAGTAGCACTCCTGCAGTGTGCCTACCAGCACCCGCACCGCACGTACATCAAAGAGGTCAGAAACCTCTACCCGTTTGCGCTGTGTCTTACGCCAGATAGAATAAAGATGTTTGGGACGACCGACAACTTCAATACTCTCGTGTCCGCCGTCATGCAGTTTCGCACTCAGCAAGTCTACAAAATCACCAATATACTTTTCACGATCCTCTCGCCGCTCTTCAAGTGATTTGGCTATACGTTTATAAGTTTCCGGTTCAAGCAATCTGAAAGACAGGTCTTCAAGCTGCCATTTAAGCTGCGCGACACCAAGACGGTTCGCCAGCGGCGCGTATACTTCCAAAGTATCTCTGGCAACAATACGAGCTTCGTCTGTTGGCTCTCTCAATAATTTTTTTATACGGCAAACACGGAACGCCAACTTCACCAGCAGCGCGCGAACGTCTTCCACCATTACCAGAATCAGCTGCCGGACGCGCTCCGCCTGTCTGGAGTTACCTTCCTGATCGTCAGCACGACCAGCCACATTAAAACTGTTTAGCCAGCGAACATTTTTGATCAACATCATCTGAGGTGCTGTGACTTCATCAGCCAGTGATTCGAGGCTGACGCCATGCCGTGCCGTTGATCCACCGAGAATGGCCGCAACTATGGTGTGATGATCTGATCCAAGCTCCCTTAAAAGCCCTGCAGCTTCAAAACGATCAGTCAGTGTATCGGGGCCCGCTACCTCTGCGACCAGTGCAATCGTTTTTTGCAGCTGTGCACTTTGCTTTTCGGTACTACCGGCACCGAGATACTGCAACGTCTTTTCAGGCGTTGAAAGTTGATCCAGATCGGGTTCGTAGGAATGTCGCATAGGGCAGGATTATACCTGCGATTGCAGCACAGCAATTGGCAACTGATTTAACACCGGTCTTGTCGCGAGTTTACCTGCAATCAGAACGCCCGCGACACCGGCGGCAACACCGGCAACCCAAATTACAGGGTTGAATTCATAAGATAATTCCATCACCCGTTCTATGATCAGCCAGCCAATAACCGCAGCTACGGTAGAGGCAATTAAACCTGCCAGCAAGCCAATGAGAGTAAACTCACGGGTTGTACTGCTCGCAAGATACGCTCTCGATGCACCGAGTGTGCGCAAAATTGCCGCCTCACGAAAACGCTCCCGCCGACTGGCCAGCACAGATGCCCACAACACCAGCAAACCCGCCAGCAGCGTAAATAAAAACACATACTGAACGGCGAGGGCTGCGCGATCAATAATGCCGGTAATGCGATCCACCATCGTGCCAATCTCAACCGCTGTGACACCACCATACTCGGAGACAAGATCTCGAATAAACTCACCCTGTCGATCCGCCACGTAAACGCTGCTGACAAAGCTCGCCGGCTTATCGTCGAGCCCTAATGGAGTTCCAACAACAAAGAAGTTAACGGCAAAAGATTCCCAGTCTACCTTGCGAATATTTTTTACCTGCCCCGTCATTAACTTATCTGCGATGCGGAATTGCAAGTCGTCGCCAATGCCTATACCGACATCACTGGCAAAATCTTCTTCAATTGAAAATAGCGGCATCGCAGGATCAGTACCCCACCATTCACCCTCTATAATTTCGTTATCCTGTCTCGGCTCGGCAAGATAAGACAGGTTGTGATCGCGATCGGCAAATCGTGCACCGTGCTGATCGTCAAACTCAAACTCATTTAGCGGAATACCGTTAATTGATTCCAGCCTTGCGCGAATCATCGGATAGACGGTGTTGTTTTCAATCCCGCGTGCCTCAAGAAACTGCTGCATACTTTGCACTTCTTCCGGCTGTATGTTTACCAGAAAAAAGTTGGGCGCATCATCCGGTATCTGGCGCTCCCATGTGCCAAGCACGTCATTGCGTACCAGTGTCAATAACAGTATTGCGAGCAAGCCAACACTAAAAGCGGCTATCTGCAGACTGACACTTGCAGGGCGGCGGCGTAAGCTTTCCAGTGCTCGACGGAGGTAGTCAGACTGTACCCTGACAGACAGCGCAACCAGCAACCTGGAAATGACAACCAGAATAAAAATAACCAGCAGCATACCTAACAGCAGTAACAAGCCAAGCTTCCAGTCACGAGTCAGCCACATAAGCAGGAGGCCTAATGCCGCTAACGCACTGGATACCGCCAACAGAGTTGACGGTTGTGCAACCGGCAAGTCGCGACGCAGCACCTGCAGTACGGGTGTATCAACTGCACGCACCAGTGACGGTAAACAAAAACCCACCAACGCAAGCACCGCACACATTAAGCCACCAAAAAGCGGTGTCAACGACGGCGATGGCAGTTCAGCTGCAAACCACTGGCCGAGCAGCGAAGACAAACCAAACTGTGCGAGGTAGCCGATAATACTTCCGCTCACGGCAGCAATAAGAGCAATAACGCCTAGGCGTATTAACACAACACGCAAAACCGTGTTAGCACTGGCGCCAAAGGTACGCATTAGCGAACCGGTATTCATATCACGCTCGGCAATTTGCCTGGCTGCCAGGGCCACCGCAGCGGAAGACAACAACACGGCAACGGCTGCCGCCAGTCCCAAAAACCTTCTTGCATTGGTCAATGCAGATTGCACGGCCGGGCGGCCTTCACCAACTGTTCGCAAGCGGGTATCGGGGTCATCCGTTCCATCTACCCAATCGGCAAAAGAACTCACCTGCGATTCGGAGCCTGCTACTAAAAGTCGATACCGAGCACGACTGCCCTCACCCAGTAAGCCACTGCTGTCAAGATCATTGGCGCTCATCATAAGTCGCGGTGCCATTTGGAAGACATCGGCTGAGCGATCGGGTTCAAACGAAATCAGTGCCGATATTGCCACGGTTAAATCACCCAGTGACAGCGTGTCGCCAACCGCTACCTGCAGACTTCCGGCAAGTCGCGGATCGATCCAGACAGTACCGGGATCAGGTGCATCAGTTGCTGCCTGTTCGACACCGTACAGCTGTGTAGTCAGCTTTATCTCACCGCGCAGCGGGTATGCTGAACTAACTGCCTTTACAGAGACCAGCGCCGTCTCACCTTCGTCAGTCAGCACTACACTTGGGAACTCGGTAACGTCAGCTGTCTGTAATGAATCTTCACTAGCGCGATCACGCGCAGTCTGAGTTATAGGGGAACGTGATCTCAGCACTGCATCGGCCGCTAACAGTGTGGCTGCCTGGGCGGCCATTGCACGCTCAACCCGATTGGCAAAAAAACCAACAGAGGTTACCGCGGCTACCGACAAGATAAGCGCAAATATCAAAACCAGGTATTCTGACAATCGAAACTCACGACGCAATTGTCGAATGGCTAATCCAAAGTCACGACCAAAATTGCCTGCGTTACTTTTAGCGCTCACTGTAAGCGACCATCGTTCATTGACAAGATTCGGTCACACCGCGATGCAAGACTTTGATCATGAGTAACAAGCACCAGTGCTGTATTGTGTTCAGCGCGCAGCCGGAACATCAAATCTATAACTCTGTCTCCTGTAGCGCGATCAAGATTGCCAGTGGGCTCATCCGCAAAAAGAACACTCGGCGTAGCCACAAAGGCGCGAGCCACTGCAACCCGTTGCTGCTCACCACCGGATAATTGTGCCGGCAGATGTCCCAGTCGATCCTCGAGTCCAACTGCGGCCAGTTGTTGGTGAGCCAGGGATCTCGCGTCAGCAATATTGGCGAGCTCAAGCGGCAACATGACATTTTCAAGAGCGCTCAAACCAGGAAGCAACTGAAATGACTGGAACACAAACCCGACAGAACCTGCACGCACCGCAGCGCGCCCGTCTTCATCCAGCGTATGGAGTGGTTGATCCTGAAGCATCACAGAACCGGATGTTGCAGAATCAAGCCCTGCAAGCACACCGAGTAAGGTCGATTTACCAGAACCGGACGGGCCTACAATTGCGAGTACCTCGCCGGCAGCCAGATCCAGGTCGACATTATCGAGAATTTTGAGCTCACCCTCTCCGGTGGGAACACTTTTGCAAACATCGCGTGCGGTAATGATCAAAATTGATAATGCCCGTTGAAAATAGTTGTGTTGAACACATTTAACATTTTAATGTGCACAATCGAGTGAAACGTTCAATTAGAGTATTACTCAAGCGTTGAGAACGCATTGTGAAGTATCCCCACCATGGACAGATAAGGACAATCTGCTTTCAGTTCAACCGTTCGCTCTCAATGTGAATACTTACACAACCAAGACCAAACACTAAAGATAATAGTTGATATGAATAATACAATCCGTGCGAATCGCCTGCCAGGCAGATTGATGGCCGTGCTGGTGGTAGCGTGGCTCGCAGTTGCCAGTGCACACGCAGAAAACCAGTCGCAGGATTCTGTGCTGGTCCTTGGCGATAGCATCAGTGCCGCCTACGGACTTTCTATTGAAGATGGCTGGGTCGCTCAGTTGCAAACCACACTTGATGAAAGTGGGCATGCGCTGAAAGTGATCAATGCAAGTGTTACCGGCGACACCACCGCAAACGGGCTCAGCAGACTCAACAGCCTGCTAAGCGAGTACCAGCCACAAATGCTGATCATCGAACTCGGTGGCAACGATGGCCTGCGCGGTTTGTCTATTAAGAAGTTAAAGGCAAACCTGGTATCAATGGCGGAGCTCGCAAAAGACTATGGCGCTATCCCGGTGATTGTTTCCGTGCAGCTCCCGGGCAATTACGGCAAGCAATACAACAATCTTTTCGCCAAAGCGTTTATTACTGCGGCTGAAGACACAGATGCCGCACTGGTACCCTCTTTGTTTGCAGGTATGGACGCATCGACACAGTGGTTTCAGGCAGACGGTATTCATCCATCGGCCAAAGCGCAGCCACTAATGCTTGAAAATGTCTTGCAGGTTATCGAGCCACTGCTCAAATAATAGATAGTTCTGCATTGAGCAAGATCAGGTGCAATAAAAAATGCAGCACTGTTGTGCAGTTTTTTGGTCGCAGTCAGTTCTGAGAGAAACCGTTAACACCCTCCCGTTGGCGGGAGGGATGACGTGTGATCAAAAATAGAGGGTATTTATCTCAATGCGTGCGAGAACTCAATTGCATCAGGTTACCTGGCTGCTGTTCTGGACAACCTGGCTTACCAGCCCGTATTCAATCGCCTCATCAGTATCCATCCATTTATCACGCTCGATATCCAGACGTACCCGATCTATGTCAGTACCGGTGCGAGAACTGATTACCTGGGCCAGTCGCTCACGCATCTTGACAATTTGTTCCGCCTGAATAGCAATATCGGATGCGCTGCCGCCAGCGCCACCCGAAGGCTGGTGGATCAGGAAGCGAGTATTAGGCAGGCAAAAACGATCAGCTTTTTCTGCCGCAAGAAAAATATGTGTTCCGGCACTCGCCACATAACCGGTGCCAATCACTTTTACCACAGGCTCAATAAAGGTGATGATATCGTGGATGCTGTCACCCGCTTCCACGTGGCCACCCTGACTATTCACAAACAGGTGAATCGGGTCGGAGGAAGATTCTGCCAAAGCCAGCATTTCGGCCATCACCCGCTTGGCCATTTTTTGGTTTATTTCTTCGCAAATAAGTACTTTGCGCGCATTAAACAGCTTTTCGGCGATCGATGCGCTGGTTTTTTCGTCTTTTTGTTCTTGTGATGCCATTTAGTTCTCCGGATCGTGACTCGCCTGCGCGTGAAATGTTCAGTGCTGTAAGCGTGCAGTAGTTTAACTTGTGCTCATGAACTTGCACGTTAAATGCCTGATGCTGTCCGAGAAGTCACAAGACCGTTTAGATGGCCAACAGCAGGACACCGACTAAACATAACCAA